>JAJDDZ010000045.1 GCA_029260025.1 Phycisphaerae bacterium
CTGTACGGAATCCTTGTGGTAGTCCAATCCGACAAAAACCTTACAATCGTCCATGTCCGTTGCTCCTTTGTGTTAGGTGGGCTAGTCTCACGATGATGCTCGTAAACTAACCCGGGAGCAACGGGCTTTCATCCCCATCTATCCGATGATCAGGCACGGATGCTCCTACAAGCACCCGACGGCGACTCCCTCAAAGCCAAGCGCGACCGTGCCATCGTCGCTGTTTATCTTTTTCATGCGCTAAGGCGCAGTGAACTGGCTGATTGGCCGTTTCCAGCTTGTCGGAGCGCCGCGGCGTGATGCATTTGACCGTTTTGGTTAAGGGTTCCAAGACGCAGTATGTCCCCGTCCACCCCGCCGCCCTCTCCGCCATCAACGACTACCTTGATGAGGCTGGCCATCGCGATGACAAATCAGGGGCGCTTTTTAGACCAGCGCATAACAACGTGCCTGGGACGCTCGAAAACGCCATGACCGGCGGAGGAATCTACAACATGGTTAAGGGCTACGGATTGAAGGCGGGCATCACTGTCGATGGGCTTTGTTTGCACGCACTTCGCGCCACCGCGGCGACCAACGCACTCGAACACCAGGCCGACATCGCCTACGTTCAAACTTGGCTCGGGCATAGTAATATTTCCACGACGAGACTTTACGATCGCCGAAAGTCGCGACCGGAGGATTCCCCGACTTTTAAGGTGAATTACTGATCCTAATCGGCCATGCGCTTTCTGATCGACGTGATTTCTTCTTCACGTAGCCGGTCTGTCGCCCAACCCAAGGCGAAGCCGATTGTTTCTGACTTTGGCAGTTGATCGAACGTCAGATCCCGAATTCCCACGCGCGATGGGAGAGCGGCACCCTCCAGTGCACCTCAAAGGATCATGGAGTTACGTTGCCACGCGTCTACTCGGGAAGCAGGCGGCTGATTCTCTTAGCAGCTCAACCTTACCCTGTCTTTTAACAAGCGCACCGGCATCCGCGGCAGACGGAGCATGATCGTCCCCATCGTCATGACCAACAGTGTCAGCGCTGCCAGACCCCATGCGGACATGACGGGGCACTCCTCCACTTCCTCATAACCATAACCGCCTCCCTTTGCCGCATAACCGCCTCCCCTTGCCGCTGCTACGACGACACGAAGGCAAATAGTGGCTCGGTTGGTGCCCCACTCGTTCGTTGCGATCACGCTAAAAATATGATTCTCCCCAACAAGAGCTCCCGCGCCTGGAATGATAGTCCAAGTTCTGTCTAAATCGCCTGCCTCGCTGCCGTCCGTATCAGTCGGGTCGAAGTCTGTATCCCCCGAAGACAAGAGCGACCAAAGAAATGTCCCTGCCTTGTCGTCTTGGATTTTCAATTCAAGCGTGTTTGGAGCCGTGAAATCAATGGTTCCGGTTGGCCGTGTTGTGGCAGTGGCTACCGACGCTAGCCCGGTCAAAAACAGTGTCGGCAACGCACTAAAAAGAAGAGTGCTGCTACCGCGCCGGAAAGTTCGGCATCGTCTCTCTATCATCGGTTGCTCCTGTCAAAATAGCTGGAAACCCTGAATCGTGAACGATCATCACGCCGCTCGGTGAAAGGAAATGAATGCGCGAACCTGCCTGCATCTCCCGCGTCCGCCCCATGAATTCGATCGACCCTCGCTCAACTTGGTGCGAACGTTCCTCCCCACCTGAAGCGGATACACTATATCGCACACATGCGCTCGTTCGTGGGACAACCGAAGAAAGTCTTCCGAACGTGCCATACATATGTCACCCTCTCCCTGCGGAACACAGGGTATGACCAGTTCTTGAGCGGCAAACGCGCTACTCCGGACCGCCCCGCCGGCTGGTGCTACAAGTGCGAGGGGCTAACATAGGAACTGGACTACGGCGGGAGTCAGGTCACCAGTGTGGTCCCGCAAACAATGATCAAGGAGAAACGTCATGCCTTCAAACCTTGGAATGCGCCCGCGACTGTGCAGGCTCGCCACACTATTCGTTCTAGTTAATGTGTTTGGCTGCGCCACAGTGATTCACAACCCAATTCTCACCACGGCTGCAGACGTCAAGGCGCGCGGCATACGGTACTACCGCAGCGCGCCATATCTACTTGTGTGGCAGGATGGAAAGGGTGGACTGGGCTGGGACATCCAATTCCTTCCTGATCAGACCCAGCTTATGGAGGCTAGGCCTACGCAGTTTCTAGCGAGTATTCAAGACGGCGGCGAAGGTGGCGATGGCCTGACGTTCGAGAACGGCGTGTTGATAAACGCGGAGGCTGCGGGCGACGCGACGAAGGTCCCCATCGCGCTCATCAAGGCTGGCGAAGCGGTTGCAACAAAGCTCGGTCCTGGCTTCAGTGCCGGTACTAAGAAACCCACCAATCTGTTGCCGCCCCGCCTCTACCGAATCGTCGTAAAGCCGACCGGTATCGAGTTCGTCGGCGGAGCGGCCGACACGGAGAAAATCTTTGTAGGAAATGCCGCAATCCATGGTTTGGATGTCGCGATAACCGCGACAAGTGAAGGAGCCTCGGAATGAAACGACTCTACGCGATTGCATTACTCACGCTGTCCGTTCCTGGATGCACTTCGATCACCGTCCACCGCATTGATTCGTCTCAATCCGAAGAGTTGGGCGTGCGGTACAGTCTTCCCAAGCCCTTCCTTCTGGTCACACCGCAAGAGGACGGCAGCGTGACCGCCAAGGTGCTTTATCTGCCTGACCCGGATCACACCTATGCAATAAGTGCTGGAACGGTGGCGGGTACGTATTCATTGCGTACCAGCTTGAGCCCGGAGGGATTCTTGGAGAAGGTCCGCTTCTCGGCTGATGACGCTGCTGTGGCGGCACAGCTGGCCGAATCCGCTGGAAACGCCGCCGCAAGCCGGATCGACCAGCAACAGAAGGCTGCCTCCGACGCCGCCGCGGCCAGAACCGCCCGGCAAAAGCAGTCGTTGGACACGCTCGTGGGCGGAGTGGATGAATGGCGGAAAGCGAATGCCGAACTCAACACCGCTAATGCTACCGTGGAGAACGCCCGCTCCGGTGTCAAAGCCGCCGAAGCTGCACTTGCGACTGCCCAAGTATCAGGGGATGTTTCCGCGATCGCGCAGGCCCAGGCGAATTTGGTGACGGCGCAAAATGCCCTCCGTACAGCCGAGGCAGGACTGAAAAATGCCGAAGAGGCGAAGGCGCTAGTCTCCAGTCTGCTCAGGATTGGCGGCGCGACCGCCGGCCTACCAGGAGCAAGTCAAGCCACCGCTACCAAAAAAGCGAACGGACCGGCGTTGTTTGCTATCAAGGATCGTCGTGTTGAAGATGGAAGGTATTATCCAAGGCTCGTTGCGGTGAAGTACCCGGTAACTGATCCAGTGACCGGATCCACACAGCTCAGTTTCGATGCAATAGACAATCGTCCCAGCAAGCCAGCCGAAACAGCCGAGCCGCTCGGCCCGCCCATTCTGCGCACCGCAACCGCAAGGAAAGGCGAAGAGATCAAGATTGATCTTAGCAAGATGGGGGCAAAAACAATTGTCAACGTTGAATGCCGCGTGGAGTCGACAGAGGTCGATGGCAAGGAACTCAAAGTCGAACTGAAGGGTGAGATTTCTACAGACCAGATCCTCACACTAACTCTGCCCACAAACGCCGAACCTGGCACGTACGATTGTTATATCGACGTCGGCACGGGCGAGAGAAAAACCGAGAAACAGTTGACCGTGAAAGAATAACGCTGGTTTACGCGGGGGACAAAACATGTTGATCACTTGCCAGATGGGCCGCCTGCGAAATGACTTGGCCCTGCCGGACCGGCTTGATCTTCTTGGTAGCCCGCTCGATGACTATTTTCGGCAAGGCTCGCAGGTAGATCGGGCTGCGCCGGCGATAGACTTGCGATTCGACACAAGCCGCCAAGACCACTCGTTGCTGCCGTCGGGCGAGCCCACGACGACGCAAAGCCTCAACGCTCAGCTCGAACTGCTCACCGGTGTGGATCGTCGGGAGAGAGGGCCTGTGTCGACGATCGGCGTCATTTTTGCGGACTTCCACGAGCTCAACGTACATGGCCACGACGACCGCCCCATTTTCGGTGCGATGTTTGATGTGGGATTTGCGCCGGCCCATCCGAACATCGTCGATTCAGAAAGGTTCTGGGGCCAGCCACGTAACGGTTGCGCGGTATTCTTGAAAGCCATCGCCGAGCATCGCAAGGGCGAGGCTTTCGATCGGGAGGTATTGTTTACAACAATTCACGAGTTGGGACACGTTTTCAACCTCTGGCATCTTCCAGGAACAAAGAGCTTCATGTCCAGCGCCGACAGCTTCGGATCCAACGGGCCACCACCGGAGGAGAAGGAATACTTTCGGTTCCTCAATGGTCAAGACCCCGCCCATCAGACTCCGTTTCTTTCACGTTGTGGCGATTCTGACTTCGTCACTCCCGGCGGTTCCAAGTACGGGAAGCGCGGCCCCGATGGACCGCCAGGGGATAGCGCCGAACTGCCCCTCTCGCGCGCACGATCGACCTCGACCAGCGAAACAGTGCGGCTTAAAATCGACCCCTCAAAACGCGATTTCTGGCACTTCGAACCCATCGAGCTTGACATTAAGGTGTCGGCCAAGAAAAAGGGCTCGGTCGCAAGGATCCCCGATGCCATCGATCCCGCGTACGAATCATTCGCCATCTTCATCGATCAGCCGGACGGCACACGCGTCCGTTACCGCCCGACGCGATACCTCTGCCCGCACGGACAAATGCTCCGGATCAAACATGGCCGGCCATTTCGCCGGGACATCACAATTTTCGGTCAATCGGGCGGATACACTTTTAACATGCCGGGCGAACACACGATTCAGGCACAACTTCGCGTTTCCAAGAATCAGACGGCGTTTTCGAACACCGTGAGAATTGTGGTCCGTCCTCCATCGCGAAAATCGGGGCAATTCAGGAAACTGGAACACATTCTGACTTCGCAAGATTGCGCCATAAACCTATTCTACCGAGCCGCGCCCCGTGACGCCCGCAAACGGCGATGCCTCGTCGAGGCCTACCGGAACCTAGCCGGCACGTACGGCGGCGCATACATGAAATATTCCTTAGCACATTCGCTGGCCAAGCTTGCTCACGTCGCCCAACGCCGTGCGCGCGCGGGTCTTATTTCGCAAGCCCGCGAACTGTTGAAGGCCTGCGCCCAAAGCGACCACCTTGGCGAAATCCGGCGAAGGAAGTCGCTTGAGATCGACGTGGCTATTCAGCCGTAACTCGGACGTCCATAGGTCTGACCGTGTTTGTGTGTCGCTGCACCGACTCGAACGATGCCCGCTACAGCAGAGAGACAACCGCATAGGGCGTCACTTCGTTCTCGCTTAGGGCGATCTCGGTATCACCGTAGCGGATCAGGTTCGCCAACTACTCCCCATGGGTTGTTGATGTTGACGCCTTAAAACAGTGGGACAGCAATCGTTTCGATCAACGAAGAGTCCTCATCGACCGGCCGGCTCCCCAGGCATTCGATCTCCGCGGGTCACAAATCGCGAGTCTCGCCAACGCAACGTAACACCGCTTCGGGGACCGAAGTTGTAGGAGAGGGAATTTTTTGTAGAGCACCTCAGTCACGATCATTGTTCGATCTTCGTTCGGCTCGACGCCCGGAAAGTTTCTGGGGAATTATTCACAAGCTTGATCTCGTATCGTCGTCGGTCAAGTACCTCAAGCAGTCCCATTACATGGCCGTCGTCCACCGTGATCTTGCCGTCATGCGTGCTAAGTTTGACACCTGTAGTCTTACACAGCTTCTTCAGGGACGCGATATTGACATCATCAATCGGCTGTGTGCGAATAGACGCCAGATAGCGAGCTGCTCGGGGATGTGTGGACGCGTACTCAGCAACGTTGCTGAAGTCGATTGTCGGCAGATCTGCTTCGATCGCTTGAAGATTCTGTGGGACAGCAGCAAGCACAGCTTTCTGGAGCTTACAGACGAACTCGAAGCTGCTCGGTCGGAGAATGTGAATGGCGGTGGCGTCGATCAGAAGGTCGAAATCTCTGTCGAGTTTGAAGACGTTGTCCTCGATGAGCTTGAGGGCATCGGTGACGAGTCGGATCAAACGGTTCTTCAGGATCCCTTTGAATTGCATTGCTCTGCGAAGGGCGGTGAGCTTACGGCCTTGAGCATCGGTCATCCGTACGAAGTAACAGAACGCGAGGGTTGGGTCGAGAAGGGCATTGTTGTTGAGTGGCAGGTTCTGTGCCTCATGTAGATTGCGAAGCACCTCGACATGATTGTCGGTTAATGAGAGAATCACATGCTCCGTTGGGGCGTGTTTCTCTGCTGGTTCGTATGCCGTGGGCGTGGCGGCAAGCTTCTGAAGTGTATCCCATGTGGCGGTTGCCATTTCCCCGAGTACATCCTGCACATCTCCATCCACTGTCATGCCATAGAATCGCTGGCCGTCGGCGTCGTCTTGGCCAATCCCGAATTCCGTCAATTCCACTTGATCAAAGCTGAATCGCATTTCAGTCTCTCAATTCTAGGTAGACGGTGTTGCTGAGCCGATAGGCAACGAGCTTGTTTCCAGCGGAGAGGAATCTCTGTTGTGTAATCAACACACAACTCGACTTGCCACTCACAGGGTTGTTATCCGACGGAGATTGAACGGTGAAGATGCGATAACCGAAGACCGCGAAGACAAGGTTCAGATAGTGCAGATTCAAGTACGAAAACAGAAAGATGATCACTGTCAAAGCCACGATAACCGCACCTGTTTCCCGCCAGGAACTGAAGTCCGCCGCAAAGAAGGACAACAGGATTCCAGCCAAATAGCCGAGGAAATGCAGTCGATGGTCTTCTGCGGCTCCGACGGTGAGTTCGCGTTTTTCCCGGAGCTTACGAGCTGTAATGATCCTCCAGGCAAGAAAACCATTGGGAATACCGACTAGTACAGCGCAAGCTGAGATGAACCACATGTCGGCTATCAAATCGCTTCCGCGGATCGCCCAAATCACGAACAACGGCGAAAAGCTACTCAACACCATGAAAAAACGTGCGACCTGAAGGCCCTCACAGTGCCTATGGTTAGTCATGGTGATCCCCCCCAAAAGGACGTTCAGTTACGCAACGATTAGATCGTCTAGATTGGATCATTGTTTCTTCCTCGCCTCCGCGTCGGTCCAGTATATTGTATGCCACGTATCGGCACTCGGCAATTGTACCGTGCTCCCTTGCTGCTCCAATCCTTCACCTTGAGTTTGAAACGGTATGGATGAAACGAAAACGACCATAGCGATTGCTTTCACGAGACCTGTTGGTATCGACATAACACTCTCTTGTTTCTTGAATCGGTTGACCTCGACCCTGCAAACATAGTAGCAAAATAGAGCACCAACGGCTCCGCAAAAAACAAATACTCTTCTGGCATGCGGCATGCGTATGGCACTTTATTTGATCTGGGTACGGAAGCTACGGAACCCATCATTGAGTGATCGCAACTGCTCGGTGGCCCGGGCGAGACTTCCGACGATCACGCTTATTGCCTTTCGTGGAGACGCGAGAGGACTTTGACGACCAATGACATGACACCCGCCAGACGGCATAATCGGGGGTGGAAACGCGCGCTCGCTTGTTGGGACAATCTTAAGATAGCCTGGGCACGAAGCGTATGTATGCGCGAACGCAACGTAACCCCATTTTTTGGACTGTAGCCCTTCAACGTTCGACAAAGCTGGCTAGTGATCTCCCAGGGACATCGAACGATTCATCAACATCTGAAGCCGATCATGCAACGCTTGCATTTTCTCCGTCTCCGCCAGCGCAAGTCGACGCCGTTCCTGTCCGATTGTTAGCAGCCTCGCTCGCAGCATATCACGCTCTCCAATTCGTCGATCGACGTAAACCGGTATTCGCGGCCCACGCTGAATGATCTCGGTCTCGATGTAGCACTCAACGCGGGTAAGATCCCGGCGCAGTTGCTCGTGGACTCGGCGTACTGACCGAATGTGACTCATCGCAAGCGCTAGATCACGTTCAACGATCTTGACCACGGGATCAGATGTGTCTCGATTCCGCGCGTTCTTTAGAAGGGCCCCGGCACGATCTTCCAGCCGCTCCGAGAAACTTTTTTCCGGTTTGTGCTCGATGATCCGGATCCTTCGCCCGGTCATGCAGCATCTCGCGTCCGCTCAGCGAACTTGGTTCCTTTCAATCGCTCGCGTGCCATCTCGATGTATTCTTTCTCAAGATCAAAGCCCAGGAAATCTCTCCCAAGCGCTTTCGCCGCCACAGCCGTCGTTCCCGATCCCATGAATGGGTCCACGACAAGATCGCCTTCGTTAGAACTCACGGCCACGAGCAATTCGATGAGCTTCAACGGCTTCTCGGTCGGATGCTTGGTTATGTGACGGGTATTGGAGAACGAGAACACGTTCTTGCATTCGGCCTGTGAGACAAAATTGAAGGTCGAAGGCTTTCCCTTGGTTAGATACATACAGGCTTCAAATGCGCTACGCCAGTTGGCCTTACTGAAGCTCGGCAGCGGATTTTTCTTGACCATCACAAGCTGATTTCGATAAACGAAACCTCGTTCGACTGCCTTACGTACAAAGTACCCGTTCTGCTCTCGCGCCGTGAACATGTACAACGCCCCACCCGGTTTCAGGATGCGGTAGCACTCACTAATCACACTCATGATCAGAAGGTCGTAATCGAACGGGTGGAAATGATCCCAAGCCCCCCACGCCTGCATGGTCGAAATGATCTTACCCTTTTTCATCGTACTTCTGTTTTTGGAAGCAATATTGTAAGGGGGGTCAGTGACCACGAGACTCACGGTGCTACTCTCTAATTTGCGGAGTCCAACAAGTGCATCCATCTGGTAGATGCGATTCGGTAGTAAGACCTTTGACGTCATACGAACGCCTCCGCCTGCCAGAGAAGCTGCTGGAAGAGTTTCCCCTGATCTGTGAGTTCATATCGAAGGTGGGCCTTCTTTCGGATTTGGATGGGCCTCACGATTCCGCGTTTGCGAAACTCCCGCATAATGTCACGGCAATTATTACCACTCATCCGAATTGAATGATCGTGTTGGCGGGCTTTTCGTTTGAGCGCAGCTGGTTGGATCGGCTCGGTCAGCGTTTTGATGATCGTTGCGCGGTGGCTGTAGCAGACCCAGCCGTACAATTCCCAGTCTATCTCAGGAGCGAATTGATCGATGGCCGGTTGCTCGTTTTCAAGAGCGAGTTTTTTCTGAAAGTTCGCTCCGAGTTTCGTGAGCCAGTAAACACGACTGCGTCTTGCTCGTGGATTCAAACATTCCAGAAATCCGTGACTAGATAGCCTCCGTACGACCTCCCGACACTCATCAAACGTAAGTCCGATGCGTTTCGCAAGCTGTTTGGCCGTAAGGGGCTGCCGCAGAGCCATGAGGGCTCGTTTTCGGCGTTCGCTCTTGGTTAGGTATTGATATGCTTCGCTAAGTTGCAAGGGGGGTTGCAATTAACCGGTTAATCTTCCTCCTGGTAGATCCTCTTGATCCACCATGAGCCAATTGGTAGTGACAGAAGAGCATCCCAACTTAAGTCGGTTCAACCGATTAGCGCGGAGCAACGCCGATATCTTTATAACCAGAACGAGCGAAGCACTTTTCCAGGGAAGTGTTTCGACTCTTTCCAGTTCCGCTTCTCTGCGCTGAGGGGCGGGACGCATTTCTGTCACTAATTCAGAGGCCATCGAAATACTTAAGCTTTGTCGTAGCGATGTCACTTTAGAGTGTCGGCACAATTCTCAGCATGAAGGCGATCAATACAGTCCGATTTGGCCGGTGAATCGGTCGAAGTGTCTTAAGGGCGGTTGCTCTGTCTCTGTCATGAAACCGAACAGTTCTTCTGTTGGGACACGAACCCATCATCCAAACCAACATCTCGATCCGAAAACGGGGGGCGTATAGAGATGGCGTGGCGACCTCAAGATTACCTGATTGCTGGCACACTCGATAACGCCGAACCTCACAAAGTGACGGGCCTAATGTATTTCATTGGGTTGCCGCAGCCCGTTTCGTTCGACCTAGATGGGGATTTCCATCGCGACATCCGCGGCGCGTGAATTGAATTCCAAGGCTACGCAACAACGGAAACGGATCACCGCAAGGCTGCAGAGTACATGAAATCTTTTTCGCTTCGTCAAACAGGCAAGGTCGGCGATGTCACGGCAGGATTACCGCCTTATGACTTTGGGCGCTCACCCTACGTCGAGTTTTACTCCGAAAAGAACGGGCGCGTTGTCCTTGAGCTTGAACCCAAGCAGATGCGTGTCATCGGTACGCCGATCCCTTACATCGAATCCGATCCGATTTCGCGCGAACAGCAAAAACGAAATATGGCAGACCACATGGGACGGATCATCGACGGACTAAGACAGAAGCGTACTCAAGACAAGAAGAAACCGAACGACTCGGACGATACGCCGCCTGATAAGTCGTAGCCCATTATTTGGTTTTCGCTCGCCGGATTTCCGAGACGCGGATTGCCCGCAAAATCGGTCGATTCTTCTTAACCAGTTTCCTCTTCACTCTCGCATGGAAGACGATGAACACACACCTATGACCTGCGCTCACTGCCAGAGAAAACTCGACCTCGGTGTTGATGTTATCCTTCTGGAGAACGGCGTCATAGGACCGCGAGGATTCGTGTCCCTGTCGAATCGCAAGTTCTTCTGCGATGAAGATTGCCTGGAGCATTTCGTGAGTGACGAAGAGGTCGTGCGATTGCCGAGGCGGATCCCGTGATGAATCCAAGAAGGATCGTATCAGCGGATGACATTTGCTGCCGACTGGCAGTTCCCCGCGAGCAACCCCCACATTCAAAATGACGAATCAACCCAAAGATGAACACGCACAACCCGAATCCCGTGAATCAGACGCGTCCACACACGACGATTCCTGCAGATGCCGATACAACCCGCCTGGAACGAACTACTACGTCTCTACAATCGATGGCCCACGGTACGCGTTGCTCGCCGGACCTTTTTCAACCCATCTCGAAGCGTGCGGGTGGGTTCACAGAGCGCGAGAGGAAGCGAATCGCGTAGATCCTCGTTCGTTCTTTTACGCTTTTGGCACGGCGTCGACGCGTCCACAATATCACAAACCTGGAATTCTCAACGAACGACTGGGTCTAGGCGGTGAGGCTTGATGGTCCCGGTCGATGGTGAATCGCCGGGTAGAGCTGATTATCTTCACCGTTATCCGAGGATCTGTGCCCACGTTATCGCCGAGTCGCTCGGGTACGCGACGCCGGGTGTGGCGGCTTCCATCTTGAAGGACGCCCACGAGGGAAACGAAAACTGGTGCGAGTGGATTTATTCCTGTTACGACCGCGATCCAGGTCGAGCGGTTCGCGATGCCATCCGCAAAAGGCATCATCATGAGGGCTACATGGCGTCGTATCAGCAGGCGCTCGGAATAGTCCGCCGCCAAATCGAAACCGGTGAAGGCCCAACTCTGGCTAGTTGGTTCTGATCAATAATCGCCAACGGAATCAAACCTGTAACAAATACGGCGAGCTAGTCCGGCCGGTTCCCATCGAGCCAAGCCAACGTCAAGTCGTCTTGCTCCCCATCGAAGTATTTCATGAGGACGTGAACAAATACGGGGAGTGACTCACGTACGCTTGCAAACAACGTCATGGACGACTTGAGCTTTCGGTCATCGGGGGAGCCAAAGATTTGTGAGGCGGATCGGCCCTGAATTGCATGAACAGCTTCTGCGCACTCGACAAGCCTCACGCCCAGAACGTCATGACGCAAGTATTCTTGAGCTTCTTCGAGGCCGCTCAATGCGTAGCGCTTCGACGCTGCACTGTGCCCCAGGCCAGCAAGCTGGGGGAATATGTACCACATCCAATGGGATCGTTTTTCGCCGCTCCTTAGTTCAGCGAGAACACGAGGATAGATGTCCTCCTGAGCGATCGTGAAGCGGTCCAAGTAAAATGGGTCATCGTAAACGGACGTTTCGGCCGTGTCTTTCATACTGCCCTCTTCGCATCTCGCGACCTCGTGACTCGACGCCTCGGCGTGCGCTTCATCGGTCACGATCTTTGTTGCCTTGATCGGGTGTACTGAACTCGAGCTGTCGAGACGATCAATTCTACCCCTATCATACTCAGCGAAGCAATGTCCCACCTATGGAAACACAACCCTCAGTCTCGGGAACTTCCCCTTCATGAATCGAAGTGCCAGCACCGTGTGGCAGCGGTTGACATCTGGGTTCTTTTTCGTCGGGCAGCTGCATCCGAGGAAGACATCCTCCCCTGTCGCCAACACCCTCAGATCTTCAAACGGTTTCGGATCTTTCTTAAATCGCCGCTCAAGCAGTGCCGAGTATTTGCGCCCGAAAGTCTTCCAAGCCTTGTCGCTTGGGCTCTCAAGATAGTCGTCTACCATTGGCTCCGTTGGGCTGAAGCAGTGATTTTCGTAGTACCGCGTGCCCTGGCGGATGCCACGTGGGAGTTTGTATTTCTTCGACTCTACGCCGCGAGGAATCTTGTATCTTGCTAACATGTTTCAACCCTTCGTTCACGCTGTGGTTCACGACCTTACGATAGTTTCTCACTCTATCCCAGTGCATAAAACGTAACAGTTGTGAATCGATGTATGTCCAACGCCCGGGTGGGGGGGTATTTCCAAGTGTTACGTAATCCACCGCCAGTGAGGCTGAAAACGCCTGAAACAGGCATGTTTCGAGTCGAGACGCTCCAATGCCGAAAGATGAACCGGGCGACCCAGTTCCAGTTCACGGACTTTCTTCCCCTCCCACTCCTCTGAAACTAGAAACCAAGTCTGAAACCATCGAATCTCGCTACTCAATTCTCCAGACTACCAACAAGAACTGTCACGCACTC
>JAJDDZ010000046.1 GCA_029260025.1 Phycisphaerae bacterium
GCGGGTAGTACATCCCGCTGCATAGTCTACACCTAGTCAGGCACCAACCCAGCATCCCAGAATTCAGAGTGTCAGAAGCAAGCGTGCCAGAAACCAGCGTGCCATGGCCAAGCCAAACGCCGCCATACCGTCCATCAGTTCAGCAGGCCCAAAAAAACCAACCAACCGCCTCAACATCGACCAAACCACCTACCCACCAGCCATCTTTCCGCGTTATAATCCAACACCCGGGTGCCACCGGCGGCTCGCCCGCCAGTGCTCAAAATAAAAACGACAGCGGAGGATCTAACATGTCCGCCTCAGTAAAACTAAAACAGCTACTCGCAAAAAACACAATGTCCTCCGCCCCAGCTCTACTTATACGCGAAAAGGGCGACAGAGTTCGCTGCATCGCCTGTGGCCACCGCTGCTCAATCCTCCCCGGCAAGTCCGGCGTATGTCGCGTCCGTTTCAACGACGCAGGCGACCTCCGCGTCCCCGCCGGATACGTCGCAGGCCTGAACATCGACCCAATAGAGAAAAAACCATTCTACCACGCCTTCCCAGCCCGCGACGCCCTCAGCTTCGGCATGCTAGGCTGCGACCTCCATTGCTCCTATTGTCAAAACTGGGTCACAAGTCAAGCCCTCCGCGACAACCGAGCAATAGCACGCCCCAGCTTCACAACCCCAGACCAACTAATCCAAGCAGCCTTGAATAGCGGCACCCCCGTCATCGTCAGCACCTACAACGAACCCCTCATCACCGCCGACTGGTCCGTAGAAATCTTCAAGCTCGCCAAAAAGGAGGGCCTGGTCTGCGGCTTCGTCAGCAACGGCAACGCAACCCCAGAGGTCCTCGAGTTCATCCGCCCCCACGTCGATCTCTACAAAGTCGACCTCAAAGCGTTCAACGACAAGAGCTACCGCCAGCTAGGAACAACCCTCCAAAACGTCCTCGATTCAATCCGTTTGATAAAGCAGATGGACTTCTGGCTAGAAATCGTCACGCTGGTCGTCCCCGAATTCAACGACTCCGAAGACGAGTTAAAACAGATCGCCGAGTTCATCGCCAGCGTATCATGTGACATCCCCTGGCACGTCACAGCCTTCCGCCCAGACTACAAAATGACCGAACCAGGCCGCACCCCAGTAGCGACGCTCCTCCGCGCCTACGAAATCGGCAGGGCAGCCGGGCTAAAGTTCGTCTACCCCGGCAACATCCACGGCGGCGTAGGCACCAAAGAATCAACCCACTGCCCATCATGCGAAAGAATCCTAATCCGCCGCCAAGGATTCATTGTAGAAGAGAACCGAATGGTCGACGGCGCATGCCCATTCTGCAATACAACCATCCCCGGAGTCTGGGAAAAAATTCCCCCATCAAACACACAAGGCAACGGAATCCCCCTCCCAGTAACAACAATAGAAAGACCCTGCGGATGACGGACGACACCTCGCCAAATAGCGAAACGAACGATGCGGCAGGAGTTCCATCTCCTAGAGAGCTAGGGACCGGCCGTGTATCGCATGTCGAGACAGCTTTAATCTGGCGGATGTCGCGATATGTCTTGAACGAAGGACACCCGGCGGCGAACAATGTACTTGTTTCGATCCAGCGACCAAGCGGTGAGTTTCCGCTTTTGGGTTTCACTCTGACGAACGCGCCCCGGCTAGTTTGTTGGCCGGTACTTCCCGACATCGATTATTCGGAATCGGAGAGCGTGCGAACGCGTCTTACCGATCATATAACCCTTGATCTGAGGAATAGGAAAAGTCATTCGACGTATTTCGATCCGCTCGGCGGAAAGGAGTACCCTCGAGAATGGAGCATACAGGAGCTCCCTTGCAACGGCGTTTCATTTTGGTTTGGATTTGCAGTTCAATTATCGACAATCGAGAAGCAGGTTCTCGAACGACACCAGTGGATCCGCATGCCCAAGTCAGACGCAAAAAGACGCACTGATGAGTTCAAACAGGTCGCCTCGAGGCTCCGAGCTGTTCAGGCAAACACACTGGCACCCAACGGCTCCCACGGGAACGCGATGATTGGTCTTGTTTACGTCTGTGACCGCAGAGAAGTAAGTCTGTCCCAAGAGATGGCAAAACTGAGTGCGAAGGGTTCAGAAGATTTCTGGGACGGACCTCTCGACGCCAAACCTTGGACCGTCGTTTCAACGGGGTTTGCCGTTGGCTCAGCTCAGCTTGGATTGCTTCTTGGATATCCTTCATCAAACCTGAAGGTCGATGACCCTGTGCTGTTCACGCCGCGAGTGTGCTGAATGAAGAACTCCCGTAGATGGGGATGAAAGCCCGTTGCTCCCGGGTTAGTTTCGTAGGTTGGGTCATCGACCCAACAGCAACCCCCGGAATCGAAGTTTCGCCCCCTCTCAAGGCGCACACGACCTGACCGGCAACACCTCCGGCACCTGCCCCGAATGCGGCAACCTCACAATGTGATCGCGAGAATCGCTGCCACTCAACCTTCTCAACGCCCTTACGAAAGCAGTAGATGTCCCAACAAGCAATGGCCCACGGTACAGAAATTGCCGGTACGGTTCATTCGGGAAACAGATTTCCGCACACCATAGGAGCCACATCATGACCTCAGCAACAGGAAAACCCAATCAAACCATCGCCAAACTCGCAGAACGCCAGATGCGAAACTGGGAAATCGCCCGAACACAAAAAAAAACCTCCGAAACCCAAATCCATGCCGGAGTCGAAGACTTTGTCAGCATCTCCCGTGACGTTGGCGCCGACGCAAACCAGATCGGTTTCATGCTCGCAGAACGCCTGGGTTGGCCAGTTTTCGACAAGGAAATCCTCCGCGCCATGGCCGGCGACGACACTACCCGCGAACGAATCTACGCCTCGATGGACGAGCGGGACATTGGTTGGTGCGAGGAGTCACTGCGGGCACTCATGCAGCCCGAGTTCGTCAAGAACGACTATTTTCGCCAGCTGACCAAGACCCTCTTGGCACTAGCTCGCCAGGGAAACGCGGTATTCGTCGGGCGGGGGGCAGACCTGATCCTCCCCCGTGAAACTGGCCTTCGGATTCGGATCGCGACACCGCTCGCCACCCGGATCCAGGGCGCCGCAGAAGCACGCAATCTCTCCAAGGAAGCTGCCCTAAAGGAAATCTTGCAAATCGAAGAAGAGCGCGCAGGCTACTTCCGGCAACACTTCAACGTCGATGTCAACGATTCAGGCCGGTTCGATATCGTTATCAATCTAACCCGAACCACGCCGGATCAAGCAGTAGATTTAATCCTGTCCGCCCGCAAAATACTCGGCCTCAGCACGCGATGTAAATCCCGGACGTCGGCTCAGAGACCCAACAACTCCGAATTTCGACCATCAGGGACTCTAACCCGCTGATCGCTTAAGAAAATTCCTTAACCGATCACCCGCCAAGTTATCACCGTAGAAGGCGCGCCAGTTCCGCGCCCAACCGAGCCGCAGGTCTTAGCCTTGCGGACGCGATAACCCAAGGAGGCCCCATGCTCGACCAGACAACAAAACGAACAAACGAACCCACTTGTCCCCTTCAAGACCCCCAATCAACGATAGCACGAAGAACAAACCCATTTTCGATCAGAAAAGCCAAAGTTGACCAAGCAAGAAAATCGATGGCGACCAATCGTCCGGAAAAAGCCGAAAAAATAGACAACGTCTGCGCCAACAAGAGAGGGAACCTTCGTGCGATTCACAATGATACTCGGCATCACAGCCCTCATCGCCAACACCAACGCGCAATCCCCCGACCCTCTGCCAACAAGATCGCAGCAACCGATCTCCCACGGCGAACTAATCCCCATCTCCGACCGACGCGACCTAATTTGGGACCGACACCGTAGCCGACTCTACATCACAACCGAAACCGGCAACTTAGAGCGTTTCGACGCAATCACGCGTACCATGATGGACCCGTGGAAAGTAGGCGACTCCCTCCTAGGCGCAGACATCACGCAAAACGGACAAGACCTCTTTGTCGCAGACGCCTTGAACATAGACGACGCCCCCCAAGTCAGAAAAGTAAACCTAGACACCGGCGAAGTCTCAACCCTGACCTTCCCACCAGCCACAAACGAAGGTCGACCCTGGGACATAAAGATCATCACCGACACCAAAGGCTTCATCACCACAGACTTCCAGGGCATCGGCACCGTTCCCCTACGTGAGTTCAACATTACAACAGGCAGCTTCGCGATTAGAGAAGACACCCCCGGCTCCAGCGTTTCGAAAATCCGGGGAAAGTCAATCCTAAGGCGAAGCGCCGACCGATCCACGGTGTTCATCCTCGAAGCTGACATCTCATCAGGCCCACTAATCACCTACGACAGGACGACCGACGCTTTCATCACCAATTCAAACACCGGAAAAGGATGGAACAGACTCGCAGCCGCAAGCCCAACCGGCGACGCGCTCGCAAGAATGTACTGGGGCGCCGTCGAAATCAGAGACCGCGCACTCGAACTCACTAACGATGTAGAAGACTACCGAGGAGGCCCAATCTTCGATCCTTCGAGACCACTGCTCTACATCGCCGACGAAAACTCCGGCGAGATCGTCGCCTTCGAAACCGCTACCTACCAGGAGCGCTTCCGCATCCAAGTCGGCGAGGCGATGTTCGCCCCCGCCGGTTTCGACGAAGGCATCATGGCCACCGCCCACGACGGCTCGCTGCTGTTCCTGTCAACGATCATGGGCGTCCGCCTCTACGAGCTAACCGGTCTCAGAGCCGAGCGCGTCGAGGACTTCACCGATTGCATGGCCGGCCCGGACTCACCCCCGTCACCCCTCATGCCAGAAATCGATGTAGCCGACTGCCTCCGCTGGTTTGACATCAACGCAGACGGCGACGTAGACTTGCGCGACGCCGCATCGCTCATCCTCAGTTTCGCAGCAAACTAGTTCGGACCCGAAAGTCAAGGGGTTAGTCGAACAGGCAGCCAAGAGGCGGGAAAACAAAAGCGTACTTGTCCTCTTTGTTCCGGTTTGCGTTCTGAAGTGGAACGCCCACTCGCGGACAATAGTTCTACTGTTACGGATACTTGCATTATCGAGAAAAGCGCCACAGGCAACATGTTGGGCACGTCACCTGCCGCGGATAGCGACGGCACTGTGGCGCCGGCTTCCAGGCGCGCGTCGCGCGTGCCGTCGCGCATCGACCTACTGGTTCTCGTTGGATTCACATCCATCTGGATTTTTCTCGTAGGCCCGATCGTGGCGACAGAGCATCTGCATGGGTATGACGTTTTTCGCGAAGCCGGTTACGCCGCAGCTCTCGACAACGGAACCGTCTTCACAGACTCATCCTACGTGGGCGAATCGATTTGGTATCCGCCGCTCAGCCCCATCATCATGCGATGGATCGCGTCGCTGGCGGACACTTCTGTCCTTGCCTGCTACTCCTGGTCCCAGTTACTTCTAAACCTGTTCATCCCGCTAGGGCTCTATTGGCTCGCGTTGCGCGCCTGGGGGCGAACCATCGCGATTGTCGCCACAGTAACGTTTATGTTCGGCGTACCATGGTGGGCCGTGGAACTAGCACACGGACAGCCAGCCGTTCACGCCGTGATTGGGGGTTGGGGCGCGGTAGCGCTATATTGCAGAGCCATGTTGCCGCGATCAGCAAGATATGTACTGATCGGTGGCGTGCTTGTTGGTGTCTCCTTCTGGCATCACCCCCTCATACCGATGTTCTTGACCATACTCTTTCTGGTCTACCCGGGCTGGCTCCATCTGCGAAGACGCGTAGCGAGCACCCGTCAGATTTTGAAGAAAATGGTTCTCATGAATGCCATCGCGCTTTCCATTGGCCTGCCACTAATCTGGATCCTTCTTCACGGACCAATTCTCCACGACGGTCCACGAACGTACTTCGCACCCGAGCTGAACTCCGTCAAGTTCGCCCTGATGGGCGGGAATCCACTGATTTGGATCCCAGGTTTCGCCGGATGTTGGTTGTCCATGAAGCGAGCAACTCGCAGCGATCAACTGATGTTATTCGCGCTGGCCCTATTGATCTGTTTTCAAATACCCGGCTACCTCGTGCACAATTTCCCCGATCTAAAATGGTGGATACCAGCCGCCGTGCCCCACGAGTTTCAACGCCTGTTTCAACTAGTATGGGTCTTTCCCGTCGCGATCGGCATCGTCGGATTGGGACGCCTTCTCAATCGCTTCAGCGTTATCGCGCAGACCGCCACGATATCGCTTTTCTGCCTAGCCATCGGTGTCCCAGGGTTGCTCTCCGCTCCCACGAATCTGCGCACGTTCTTGCTGTACGACTACACAGACAATCCTTCGCGCGAAGCTTCGCTATGGATCCAGACGCATACGGATCCACAAAGCGTCTTCGCATGCGACGCGGAACTGGCATTTCGATGGGTCGTACCGACAACTGGAAGGAAAGCTTGGGTCGTAGCACCAGGTCACAGCAATCCCCGTGTAGATTGGCACCAGCGAGTTTTCATTCTCAACGAAATGCGCCAGGCGCATACGGCGGACCAACTCTGGTTGATCGCCCGCGCACACGGAATTCAGTACATCATCGCCAACGAAGATTGGTCCCCGGGCGTGCTGTCACATGAGGCGAGCAACAACCAAAGCGATTTCTTCGAAGTCGCCTACCAAGGTTCAATGGGAATGACAGTGTTCAAGACGGCCCTCCCCATAGAGGGAAAAGCAGGGAAGAAAAGAGGTCAGGATGACTGACCAAATGTAGAACAGGCGCCGATTGCGGCATCGATCTACTCTTTCACTAAACACGATAAGAGCATAGGAAACAGTGTACCGGTCTCTATTTTGGCCCCCTTACCTTGGCGATTCGGTGGGTGCTGTCGTACAGTCTTCGCTATGGCAGATACGCAAGCAGTGATAATTGACAAGAAGGCCGCCGGAAAGACGAAACAGGAGGCGATTTCTATTCCTTCGCGGAAATGCTCTTTGCAAGGCGTAGATCCCTTCACGGGGATCTGTAGTGAAACCGTCGAAGGGGGGAGCAACAGAGAGCCGTTTGCGTTCTGGTTTGAGGCCGAAACGCGAGTGGCCGACGCGACGTACGAAGAAAATGCGATCCAAATACACTACCATTGCCAGAACATGGAAACTTGCCAGCCAGCGCACAAGAAGGCGGCACGGACCAAGCTGATCCGCGCCGCCATGTCATACTTCAATTCTCTCGCGACTAAATCCGTCCCTTATCCACCAATTTTCTTCGCCTGGATACGGTTGGTCTTGACGTCAACGATCTCAAACATCGAAGCGAAAGGCTCCTCAACCAGATATTCAGTCAGCTCCTCAGCCGTCATCTTCGCTTTGATCCGAATCGTACCGATCCCTTTGGTAAGCGATTGTTTAACGTTCTTAATTCGATCGCGGTCAATAGCTTTGATTGCTTTCTTGATCTTGATCGCATCGGTGATCTTGAGACCCTCCACTTCGAGCGTGATTTCACCGCCGGCGCTTATCTGCGTCGCCCAGCGTTTCATTACGTTCTTGTAGCAGGTCGTCATGAGTTCTTCGCCAGCACCAGACAACGCCTTCTTGCCAGCCTGCGGAGAAATCGTATGGAACCCACGAGCACCACCGCGCCAGTTAGGGAGCGACTCACTAGCAAGAAGCTGCGCCGTGTCCGTGTAGAACATCTTGATGGCAGCATCGCCGTTGTACAAAGCGATTTCGGTCCCTGCGACATTCTTGACGCCAGCGGCATTTGCTTGTGCCGTTCCGGTGATGAAAATCTGAGTCCCGTAGTCCTTCGCGATAGCCTGAATCTTGGCAATGTTATCTTCAGCAGCCGCGTCAGCCGACTCCTTACCAGCGATTGACCGAAGTTGTTGACCAGCGTAGACATTAAACCCAGCCGCAAGTAGCTTGTTCTCAAGTTGCGACTCAAGGATACTGCTGTCCTGAAGGATTCCGTCGATACGTTCTTTGATATAAATTGCAACGCCAGGCCGACCAACCTGATCCAGAACATTCTGCACCTCGCCCCAAGTCGTAGCGATGGCGCTCTTGTTCACCTTGGCCTTGATCTTGCAGTACATGACGCCGCCCGCCGCGTTGCCCTGCTCGAGAATCTTGTAGTCACTGACAACCCCATCAGCGCGAGCATAAACGGTGTCACGGATGAGCTCGAAATTCTCCACTTGCGACCGCGAGCTAATCTCAACACCCCCGCCTTGCTCAAGCGCCTTACGAAGCGCATCATTCTTCGCGCCGTCCGCACTGACGCCTTCACCGGTGACAGTCACTTCGACAAATTCCTGGGCTAGCACGGGAGCACAACCCCACGCAAAAAGACCCAGGACCATCGTATTTCGCAAATAAGTTGCCTTCATCTTTGATCTCCAGAATTACTTGAGGTTATCGCGCAAGCCAAACCGCCCTCAATTTTCCATGACGAAAGCGGGGCAGTCAACGCAATTCAGCCACCACTGGAAGGCCAAGAGCAATTCCGCGGCCAACTGAGCACCCCGTCCCGATAGTTATCGGCCAACGTGGAGGAATCCTTCCGGCTCCAAACCGCCGGTTTTAGGCCACCGTGACGGATCTTGACGGGGGGTATGGTCAAAAATCGCGTTTATTCCTACTGTGACCGCATGATCAGCCTCGACCGGTTGTATTACCATCGTCAGAGTCAGATAATGAATCAGGGGGATGCCTTTCCTTCCCAATAGAGGGATGAGAGGAATGGCACCGCATAGTTTCCCGAGTGGGTCCGAGTTACATGATGGAAGTTCATCGGTTTGTTCATATTGCCAAGCGCAGGCTATCCATAACCTTGGCGGTTTGCGTGCTTACCTCGTCAGTCTTGGCGCAGAACGACTCTGCACAAGATTTGAGAAGAGAGTCTGCCAACCTTGCAGATGACACGGCGGAATCGCTCGGCCTATCTCAGGTCGTGACTGCTACGATTGTTCCAATACGATTGTCAGGCGTGTCAATGGCGATCGAAGTACCGCTTCCAAGCGGGCCGGCTCGAATCCTCTTAAAGCCTCACTCGGTTCGGTCTCCCGATTACCGCCTCGTGGTGCAAGGGGCAGGTGGAATCTTTGAAGAAAAAGAACCCGGGGTCGAACGAACCTACAGAGGGGTTGTCGAAGGACTCAGCGGTAGCGCTGTTGCAGCCTCAGTCGATAAAGGGGCCGTCCGCGCACTGGTCTTGATTCCAGGGCGCGATCGCATTTGGATTGAGCCAGCAGGGGGCGGCATCGCGGGAGCGCCCGCGGCACTTCATGCGATTTATGACGATGGCGCTGTTGCGGCTGGTGGGCGATGTGGTTCGGACATACATTCATTGACCTCAGGGGATGCCGTGAGTGTTGATTCTTCAACTCCCTCATCCTCGCCAATCCAAGTCGCTACTGGGTTGCCGAATGAAACATGGTTCGCCGAGTTGGCGATCGATACGGATGTCGAATTCTTTGAAAGATTCGGGTCGATCGAGGCCACTGAGGCGCAACTCAACGCTATTATCAATACTGTCAATATTCAATATGAACGTGACGTCGGAATACAGCATGTGATCTCGCATGTTCTAATTAGAACCGAGTTCGTCTCGATGTACTCGTCGCACTCGGCCAACTCACTTCTGTTCCAGTTTTCTGACTTCTGGTTCCGGTTTCAAGGAGATGTGCAGCGAGATACGGCACACCTTTTTACTGGGAAAGGTCTCTCTAATGGAACGCTCGGTCTCGCAAACTTTTCAGGGATTTGCGATCACCGGGAGGGGTACGGTCTCAGCGGGTACAACAAACGCTGCGATGCTGGCGACAACTTCGGTAGCGATTGCGGTACGGACGCAAACTGTCCGGGGGGATCGTGTGTCGAGGGCGTTTGTCAGGCTTACGCCTGTCGGACAGATCTGACAGCTCATGAACTCGGGCATAACTGGGCCGCACCTCACTGCCCGTCTCCCAACTTCTGTTCAGGGTGGACTATGAATCCATCCGTTCAAGCTGCGAATCGCTTCCATCCAGAGTTTACTATTCCTAGAATCCTTGCGTATCTATCCACGGTTACTTCGTGCCTTGTTCAAGGCGATGAGCTAATTGAGCTCCTAGTTGAGCCGTCGCCTATCGAAATAGGCGGTGGTAACGCAATCCAGCTGTCGGCCACGGCAGACTTCCTATTCGGCTTCGATAAGGACGTCACCTCGCTGACGACGTGGTCGACAGACCGCCCCGAATTAGCCACGATCGACTCGACCGGGTTCTTGATTGCCGAGGAAGTCGAATTCGTGGAAGCTGTGACGGTGACAGCAACGTTTACGTTCGACGGGACGACGAAGCAAGTATTGAGCCTCATGACGATCCAGCCCGCGCCCTTTGCGCCGACTGCGGACTTAGTTACGCCGGAGAAGAATCGGTTCATCAGTTTAATTCCCCCGCCCGTGGCGGAAGGGACGGCGCTGCAAGTCACCCTCGTGTCGCTTCAACGACCGGTTCCACCGAATCTTGAAATGTTTCCACCGTTCGATTTCTCCGGATCCGAGGATGATCAACTCTGGGTCGGTCCGCCTATCATCTGCGCGGATGTCCCTTCGCCACCTCGTGATTACCGATGCGCACAGCTTTCCTGTGAGCCTTATTACGCTAATGACTGGGGCGACGAGGTGATACATATAACTGGTGCCGAGATCATGCCCAGCTCCGAGTACGATGTCCGGGCGATCCCGGCGACTTGCGCCGGTGCTGAGGACGCCTGCGTTTTTGCGTCTCCGCCGCTTCGGATCGGAACGCAACGCTGGGGGGACGTCGTGGCGCCATTCCAAGAGCGGTCCCCGGACCTGGTGTCAGCAATCCAGCCAACGATCGCTGATGTTTTGGTCGTCGTTGATCGTGTAAAGCAACTCCCCACGTCGGTGCTCAAGCCGATTGCTCATCTTTGGTCTGAGGGTAATGGGCTTGATCTCGAGGGTAATGTGTCGGTTTTCGATATCACCTCGGTGGTTGATTCGCTTAAGCGCCGCTCCTATCCGTTTTTCGGACCTTGCGAATGCCCTTCCGCTGCTACCTGCCCGTTCCTTGACCGGTGCGGCCGGTGCGTTCCCCAGTAAGCTCGAATCGGTTCGTTTTCTAGACGATAAACGAATATGGGGCGCTTATTCTCTAGACACTTATTGTTGGAACAATTGTTAGGATGACTGTTTTCATTTGGTGTCGACGGCTGCGCGAGGATTCGCTTCTGCGTACTGCATTTACTTGTGTCGTGGCGTGCGCGTTGTGCGGCGGTTGTGGTGACGTTTTTCCTACATCGCCCGCTCCGCTCTTCACGATCGGACTCAAGATCAATGGGGAGCAAGTTGATTCGGCTATTCTTGATACGGGGGGTGGGTATGAGTTGATGCTTCGTGAAAGCATCGGACTCCCAATCGTTGATGAAATCGAGGTCCTCGCATTCGGTGGCCCCGAGATTGTCGGGTTCGCCGAGGGTTTTTCGTATACGATCGACGGGTTCTCGCTTACTGCGGAAGCGGCGATTGTCGGGATTTCTATTTGTGACTGCAACGGTGTTGGTTACCTTTTTCTTCGCCGGACCGAGCAAACGCTAGCGGTTGACTATGCAGCGAACGACGCTTATTTGCTCGGATCCCCGCCGGATGTCGGTGTGCAAATCGCTTTCGGCGAGCCGCCGGAGACATTGCCATTCTTTGACAGCTCGTTTATTGCCGTCGAGGTTTCTGCTGGCGGTGAGACGCTCCTTTTGAACGGGATCCTCGATACGGGGACGAACGGGTCCGTGATGCGTCGCGGTCTTTTCGACGCGCCTACTCGTCCGCTGCAACCGGATCGGATGGATATTTCGGTCGGTCGCGACGAGCTTGGGGTCGTGGCTGCGAATGTTCGGTTGTTCGATACGCCGGGGCTCCCTGACATAATCATCGGGACGGATATCATGCGTGCTTGGAGTGATCGCTGGTATTTCACCTACGCCCCTCGCGGTGGAACGGTCACGGTTGAGCCGCGGACTGCCGAAGCTACCCATGATCCGGCGGACTCCACTCAAGCGGCTCGTTAAGTCTACTCAAGCAGGCGGTCAATCTCGCCTAGAATCGGTTTCCACGATGCGCGGTTGCTTATCGTCATTGGGAAGATCTGCCGAACCACACCTTCTTTGTCGATGAAGTACGTCGTAGCGCGATCGTATTTTGGCGTTGTCTTGCGTTTGAAATCTGCGGCGATCGCGAAGCCTGGGGTCTTGCCCTTGAATAGCTTCATGAATCCCTTCGCGGATTTCAAGTCAGTATCTTCCTGGGAGATGGCGATGGCGACGGTGTCACGTTTTTCGAGTTCGCTGTAAATTTCCTGCAACTGTCCCAGTTGCGTTGCGCAGAATGGTCACCAATAGGCGCGGTAGGTAGTTATGACGACGTTTTTCTTGCCGCGGTACTGCGAAAGTGTTGCGTTGCCGGTGGTCAACGATGGAAGCGTAAAGTCGTCAGCGACGTCGCCGATGTCGAGCAAGTCTTGAGTTCCCCAGTGAGAGTTGATGGTGTCGACTGGGGTTGCGGTCGCCCCTGCTGCGACGGGGAGCGCGAACCGTTTTCTGATGAAGTGGGCCTTGTCGCCGGACGAATCGGAGACGTATGCGACTATGTTCAGGTTGATCGCGTCGCCTGGGGTTGGCTGTTTGAGGAGCTTGAACCCGATAAAAGTTTTCTTTCTTTTTAAGAGTAGCTCGTAGGGAGCTTGGAGGAATTCGTTGCTGGCTAGCTGCTTGTACGTGGTTAGGTGCTTGCCTGTTAATTCAACACAGTCGGGGACCTCGATCTGAAGTAGGGGGGCGGGTACGCCGGAGCCCTTGGTGGCGAGGCCTTCCGGTAGGTCGATGGTGAGAGAGATTTTGTACTCTCTGCCTGGGCTGAGCTTTCCAGCTCTGATATTCGCTGTGACGCCAATGTCGGGAGTCGCGGCTGTTAGGGCCGTTAATAGTAGTGCGGGAATGGCTGCAATCATTTCTCTCTCCTGTTTACGCTTAATCGCTACAGATCTCATTCCAACCCGATATGCGAGTATTGCAAGAGGCGGGTGTCGGTAATCGTAGGGAGCGAGTTCTGGGGAGAAAGAGGATTTTGTTTTGTTGTGGCCTGCGTGTTGCGGGTTGACAGGTTGAAATGGGTTCGTTCTTTACGAAATCGTTGATGGGGGGGCGTGGGGACGGATATGTGGGTTTGTTTGTATGTTTTTTCATTCCGCTGGGGCTGGGGGGCCTCTTGGGGTGTTTTTGGGATGGGGCGGGGAGGTGAAAGGTTGTTGGCTGTTGGGGTTTCATTGTTTTTTGCTCGTTTGGGCGCGGAACTGCCGCGGCTTCTGTGTTAATAACTTGGCGCGTGATCGGTTAAGGGGATTTCTTAAGCGATCAGGGGGTTAGAGGCGCAGAATGAGGGTTGGGGGTGGGATTGGATTCGTTGAGGAATTTTTTTGTTGTTCCGTTTCTTGACGGATGGTGGGCAATAGCCGCACCCTACAGCGTGCATGACGTACTCGACTTATACGTATAGTCAGTGCCGCTCTCGTTCTGCTCGGATGTTGCGTACGA
>JAJDDZ010000047.1 GCA_029260025.1 Phycisphaerae bacterium
TGACGTAGTCGACGATAATCCAAGACGCGTTGTCGTATCCGCAGAAGCCGAACGGAATCTCGCCGACCTTTTTTCCATAGGTGACCACGGCGTCGGCGAGGGCGCGAATCTGGCGCTGGGAGCTTCCCGTTGAGATCACCGTGAAGTCTGTTACGGATCCGATTCCTGAGAGATCCAGGGCGATGACGTCTTCGGACTTATGATCGTGGGCGATCTGCGCTAGTTCGATCGCGAATTGTCGAGGGTTGTTTTTTGGCACGCGGGGAGTGTAGCGTATTTTGCAGCGATTTCCAGTAGGCTAGCCCGATTGGGTGGTGTCATTTGACGCTGAAATGAGGTCGATTGCGGCGAGGCGATCGATATTCGCCTGTAGCCAGGTAACCTTGCGGCGGACCATCTGGAGAATGCGAAATCCGGTCCATCGGCCTACTGATCCGGTTCGGGTAATCGGGGGCACGCACTCTGAAATGAGCGCTTCGATCATCAGGTGGGGGATCGCTCTGATTTGGTTCTGGGTGAGGGGGGTCTTGGAGGCGTAGCCCTGCAAAAAGGCGCGGAAGCGGTCTTCGTCGATTTCGTCTGGCCAGGTGGCGGGGTCGCCGCCGGCGATCATGCTGAACTGGAGCGCTCCGTTGCCGACGTCTATGACGGTTTCCGAGGCACGGACGGAGTCGTAGTCGACGACCGCGAGCACACGCTGCTTTCGGAATAGCAGGTTGCCGGGGTGCCAATCGGCGTGGATGATGGTTTCGCGTGACTCGGGGAGGGTCTGGGCTTCGCCGCCCTCGGCTGCTGCGTCGTAGGCGCTGAGGTGGAATTGGACAAGGGTGGCTAGCTCTGCTTGGTCGCCGGAAAAGCTGTCGTGGGAGCTGAGCGAGGAACCGATCGAACACAGCCCGGATCGGATGGCTGGTGCGTCGTGATAATCGCCGACGGGAATGGGTTGAGTTTCTGGGGGCTTGAAGGTTTCCATGACGATGTGGAATCTGGCGAGAGCTTGGCCAGCATCGTAGGTTTCGGATTCCGTTTTCTCGTAGGCATGCCCCGCGACGAAACCGAAGAGTTCGTAGACGTTACCCTCTTGTTGGACGAGGGTGTGGCGACCGTCGCGCGTGAGGATGATCGGGGCGATGGGGAACCCGTGGGCTGCGAGGTGGGCCTGGACGCGATGGGCGAGTCGAACTCGTTCTGGATGGGCGCGAGCGGTTGATCTTCTTTTCAGAAGAAACTTTCCTCGTTCTGCGACGACGCCGACTTTTGGACTTAGTCTGGAACCGCGTGGGAACTCGGTGATAGATTCGATGACGCCGAGGTCGTAGTTGCTCAGAACGATCGCTAACTCGTTGGTGTCGAACGAAGCTCGCGGTTGTGGTTCAAAAATGCTCACGTTCGCAGCTTTCCAAAGTGTGGGTTGACGCGGTAACGATGAACTACAGTTGCTGTGACCCCTATGGATGTTATTCCTGTCGCTGATCGGGTCAAACTGTTGGTGGTGGATGTGGTGGAATCTCTTGTTATCTGACTAGAATCGTCGAATTGCTTCTCGTTGACCGGTCGCCAAGTTCGCAAAAAACTACCTCTTTTCTAGTTAGCTGAGGCGGGGTACGCTCCGTTCGTTGTGGGTGTGGAAAAAGGAGAGGCTGATGGATCGAGCGAGAGCGTGGGATATTCTTAACGAGTACACGAAGAACCCGGCGTTGATACGTCATGGTCAGTGCGTTGAAGCATCGATGCGACACTACGCACAGCTTGGCGGGCATGATGTTGAGCAGTGGGGGATGGCGGGTCTGCTGCATGATTTCGATTATGAGCGATTCCCTACCGAGCCTCAGCATACGCAGGAGGGCGCGAAGATTCTGCGCGGGGCGGGATGCGATGAGGAAGTGATCGGGGCGATCATGGCCCATGTTCCTTGGAACCTCGACGAGTTTCCGCGCGATCGGGCGATCCGAAAGACGCTGTTTGCGTGCGATGAGTTGTCGGGATTTATCTATGCGGCTGCCCTTGTTCGACCGACGCGACTGGACGGGATGAAGGCGTCGAGCATTGTTAAGAAGATGAAGCAGAAGTCGTTCGCGGCGGCGGTTTCGCGGGAGGATATTCGGGAGGGTGCTGAGCTTTTGGGGATTGAGTTGAAGGATCATATTGAGAATTGTATTTCTGCGCTGCGGAATATTACCGACGAGCTGGGCCTTGACGTGACAGAGTAGGTGCACGATTTGGGTTAAACGAATAGAGTCTTTGCATTGGATTGGGAATGGATTCGGAAATGGGTTGGGAATGGTTTTTTTGGGTTTGTTTCGCGGGGAATCGTTGATCGTGGAGCGTGAGGGGGGCAAATGGGTTTGTTTGATTTTTTTGTCTCCGGGGTTTCTATTCATCCTTGCTATCCAGGCAATCTCGATGTCCTTGCGTCCTTGTTATCCTATGTCCGCGCGGGCTAAAGCCACGCGGCTCAGTTTTTGGGCGCGGATTTCTCTCCGCGTTCTTTGTAATAACTTGACCGGTGATCGGTTAAGGAGATTTCTTAAGCGATCAGTGGGTTAGAGGGCTTAAGCGGTGGTTTTGTGGTGTTCGAGACTTGGTTGCGGGTTGGGCGGTTGGTGGGCAATAGCCCACCCTTCTATGAAAGCCCGTTGCGGGTCAAGTGTTTCTTTTGCGTTCTTTGGGTGGCCGTTGTGATCCCAATCTTCTATCCGAGCGTCGCCGGGGTGCTTGCCAACGCAAGTCACGGGTCCGGTTAGCCCAAGTGGGTCG
>JAJDDZ010000048.1 GCA_029260025.1 Phycisphaerae bacterium
ATCTCAAGGACATTTCACAGCGACGCCCGGAGAATGTGATAGACGCCGCTCTTGAACTCGAAGCCTTCACGACGGCATTCGGAGAGCCCGATCAAGCTTTTTCACAAAATTTTCTCTCCTGGATCCTCACGCTCAGATTCGATCCGCAAGCGGCGGACCGGTAAGAGCCGATAGGCATACGAACCGCCAACAATGGATCGTTCGGGGTTTGTCGGTACTATGACGACAAAACGGCGAAAATAAGCCCCGATCTTGAAATCATTATGAACATCATTATCGCCGGTGGAGGTGAGGTGGGTGGCCACGCCGCCGAGGTACTCTCTGCCGCCGGCCACAATATTACGCTCATCGACCTAAGCGCCGAGACGCTCGCTAAGCTCGACGACAGCCTTGACGTACGAACTCTTCAAGGTCACGCCGCCCACTTCAATGTACTGCGAGAAGCCGGTGCAGACCGCTGCGACCTGATGATCGCCGCGACCAGTGTTGACGAAATCAACCTCCTCGCCGCATCGGTCGCCAAAGCAGCGGGAGCAAAAAAAACAATTGTCCGCGTCCATCACACCGCTAACTTTCGACTTCGCGGAACGACCTACGCCAAGCAAATCGGAATCGATGAACTGATCTGCCCAGAGCATGTTACGTCGATGGCGATAGCTCGGTCTATCAGGAGTCCCGGTGCAATTGCTATTGAAGATTTCGGCGGCGGTAAGCTCCTTATGGAACGCTGCACAGTCGACAATAACGCGTCAGCCATTGGCAAACCGCTCGCTAAACTCGCGCTACCAACCGGAACCAGAATCGCGACCATCGAGCGTTCTTCTGGCGCGATGCTCGCGACCGCAACGACCACGATCGAACCCGGCGACGCCGTCACGCTCTTGGGACACCCGGATGTCTTTGACTCCGCGCGCAAGAATTTCCAAAAAGGAAAATCCAAACACATTAACATTGCCATCATGGGCGATTCGACAACGGCTGTTTGGCTGTGCAGGGCGCTAAAGGATCGTCGTTTCTCCGTGAGACTATTTGTGTCAGACCGATCTCGGGCGGAGGAACTCGCTGAAAAGCTCGGGCACGTCACCGTACTCGAAGCTGACCCGACCGATGCGGGGACCTTCACCGATGAGCACCTCGAGAAGGTCGATACGTTCGTGGCCGTGACCGCCGAGGACGAGCGGAATATCCTCTCATGTGCACAGGCGAAATCGCTGGGGGTGCGCACGGCGATCGCTGTCGTGCAACGTGCAACGTACCTTCCCTTGGTTTCCCATGTCGGAATCGACCATGCGTTCAGCCCACGGGCCGACGCGGTCAAGATGATCCTAAAGATGATCGAAACTGGCGGGGTGCGAACCCTGGCGAAGTTCGCCTCGAACACGGCTACCGTCTACGAAGTGACTCCTGACACGCGAGCCAAGATCCTCGGGAACGATTTGCGCAACATCAAGCTTCCGACGCAATCGATGATCGCCGCGATTCGCCGGGATGAAAATGTTCACGTCCCAGGTGCCGATGACCAAGTTCTCACGGGCGACGTTCTTCTGGTGATTGGACCGCTTGGCATCGAAAAACAGCTAACGGATGTATTCCTCGATCGATGACCTTAGACCTTCGCATCGTAAGTCGCCAACTCGGGTCGCTCTTGATCGTCTTGAGCGCGATGCTGGCGATCGTTTCGATTTTTGCGATCGCGACAAGCCTCGGTGGCCCAGCACGCGACCATAGCGACTTCTATGCACTCTTCATTAGCGCAGGACTCGGCGCCCTCTCTGGATGCATGCTCTTTGTCGTCGGGCGAAAACCGGGCAAAATGATCGGGCAGCGCGAGGCGATTCTCCTCGTCGCACTTAGTTGGTTATGTGGAGCAGCCGTGGCATCAATGCCGTACTTCGTCTGGGCGCGACTTCGCCCCAATCGCCATGTTGTGGCTCACCCTTTCGACTCCTGGATCGACTGCTACTTTGAATCGATGAGCGGTCTGACGACCACTGGATCTACGATTCTCTCCCAGATCGGTACTGTTCCCGACAGCCTCATCCTGTGGCGAGCGCTAACACATTGGCTAGGTGGGTTAGGAATCGTCGTTCTCTTCGTTGCTGTCTTGCCAATGCTTGGCGTCGGTGGTCGTCGAATATTCCGCATCGAAGCGCCCGGTCCGACCCCCGAAGGCGTCCGCCCCAGAATCCAAGATACCGCGCGAATTCTATGGATGATGTATTGCGGGCTCACAGTCGCTGAAGTGATCGCGCTGAAAATCTGCGGAATGACTTGGTTTGAATCGATCTGCCATACTTTCGCAACACTTGCCACCGGCGGGTTTTCTACCCACGATAGCAGCGTCGCCGGATTCGACTCGACAGCCATCCACGTCGTAATCATCGTTTTCATGATCCTCGCCGGCGTGAACTTTGGGCTTTATTACCAGATTCTTCAACGAGGTTGGTCCAAGGCGAGAAAAGACCCAGAGCTGCGAGCCTACCTTGGGTTAATCATTTGTGCGACCGCCATCATCACCGCTTGCCTCTACGCGTCTCCGCCACCAGGATACAAAACCGACGCAAGTGGCCAGGCCCCGTTTGGAACGGTTCTTCGCGACTCGCTTTTTCAGGTCGTTTCCATTCAAACGACGACGGGGTTCGGAACAGCAGATTTCAACCTGTGGTCATTCCCTGCGAAAGCGGTTCTACTGACCCTCATGTTCGTCGGCGGATGTGCGGGATCGACCGGCGGCGGAATCAAAGTCGGGCGAATACTCATCCTGATCAAAGTGATTCTTGCAGAACTGGAACACGCGTTTCGCCCGCAAGTTGTTCGCACGACGCGCGTCGGCAAGAGCCTCATTTCTCCAGAGCTAAAGATCAACACGCTCGTGTTCGTTGTAGGAATAGGCGGGCTTTTCGCTCTGGGAACAGCGACCCTCATGGTACTCGAATCTGGTAACGGAATCGACATCACGACCGCAGCTACCGCGTCGGCGGCATCCCTCAACAATATCGGACCCGGACTTGGCCACGTTGGCGCAACTTGTAATTACGCATGGTTCACCCCGGAGAGCAAAATCGTTCTGAGCATGCTAATGGTCCTAGGACGCCTCGAAATCTTCACGATCGCCGTCCTATTTATGCCCCGCTTCTGGCGACGTGACTAGAGCTATCGAAACGATGTTTCCGGACCACCGCCCTCTCCAAATGGCGGATGGCCCCTTTACGTGCCGATCAACAGTAAACAGGAGTTCTCGCATGGGTCTGGAAAAACTTCGCCGATACGACGTACAAGCAACTTGGGCTGTCGCATGCGCAGCCGCAGCAGCAGCCCCTTTCATTGCCGCCAGCTACCTTGCCGCGTCTCGCTTTGACGGGGTGCTGGGGCAAATTCGCTATGGGGCACATGGCCGCTTCGTTCCGGCATTCCTCGCCTGCGTCGCCCTCTCGGGCTTCCTCGCGGCCCTTGGGTTTGTACTTGGGTTAAGCAGCGCAGGACAGCGTAGAAACGACAAGTCACGCCGCTCTTGGACAGGATTTTTCCTCGGCGGCCTCATCGCTACCCTGGACCTGATCCTGATGATCGCCTTCATCAAGCTCCGTCTAGAGGTCTAGCCTCAACTGCAACAACGCGCTGTCGATGCCAGTCCGGCCCATCCCCTTGTCGAGATGGGTTCCGAAGATATGATGTACACCGTTGAGTGGCTGGATCCACTGATTCGAAACTTGGCATAACTCAACAAGACGCGCCGCTAGCTCAATTGGATAGAGCATCGGTCTACGGAACCGAAGGTTGCAGGTTCGAATCCCGCGCGGCGTAGTGTCAAGGACGGTTTCACGCCCCCCGAATTGCATGGCAGCATGCCCGGTAGCACTTGCGCCGGGCGCCACGCTCCGCAAATGCTCTTCCGGGCAGGGTGAACCGGAAGCCTTCGTTTTCTATCTCGTTCTTGTGAGTTACACTCCCCGGCGATGTCCAGAACCTGACACAGGTCGACGAACAGGTATCCCGAGCTTAGCAACTTCGCGTCTGCGGAAAAAGCCAATCTCTCCCTGAAGGCTTGGTAGTCACAGCAATTGAAACAGGCGAGGTTCTAGCCTGGGTCGCTCGTCTTCACCATAGTCGTCGGGGGCTCCGTGTTCGCGATGATGATCTTGCGTGGCATCGGCTACATATTTCAACGTCCTAGCTGGTTGTCGATAATTGCGTGATGGCTTATGTTTCCGCGTGCGTCGAATATAGATTCTGAAACTGAACGAAGGAGGATGTCATGATTGCTTTTCTGGAATTTTGGATTGCGAGCTTTGGAGAAAGAGATCGTTTCACTTGGCCTTGGGAATAATATGGCCCATGGTTGTTAGCATTGGCGGGGGGTAGACTACCGCTTTCTTGCGGCAGTTTACCCGCCCCCCCCCGGCGGCTCGCGGGTTGCATATCGGACGTCGCGAACACGAATATCCAAGCCAACCTAGACCGGGCCAGTTTCGCACACGTCGGCACTAATACCCAAATTCGTCCTAGCCGATACCACCCTAGTACCGCGCGAAATCCCCGTCTTGATGCTGCGTGCGCGGTTGGGGTTTGTCGGTGACGCACCAAGGAATCATACCATCGCGCAGTGCCCTTCTTCGAGGCTTCAGCCTCGTGGAGGTCGTCTGGGTCATCGTGATTATCGGAATCCTCGCGGCGATAGCGGCCCCGCGGTTCAGCAACTCCATAGCCATTCAGCGCATCGAGGCCGCCGGCCGGCGCATTGCCGTTGACCTAGGGCTCGCCCAGCGAAACGCCATGAGCACCAACGCAAACCAAACAGTCCAGTTCAGAGCCACTCCCGAACTGTACAGGTTGAAGGGCATGCCGCACCCAGACCATCCCAATTTGGAGTATGAGGTATTGCTAAGCGAGGAGCCGTACGGCGTAAGTTATGTGTCCGTGGATTTCGGTGGTGACCTCGATCTCATCTTCGATATCTATGGCATCCCAGACAGTGGCGGCACAGTTGTCATTAGCCTCGGCAGTCAAGTGAAAACCATTACGGTCGACGCGGAAACGGGAAAGGCGAGCGTACAATGAAAACGCTTGTCAGGCGTGAAGCGACTGATTGGAATCAGCGATCCATTCGTAGCGGAGTCACGCTCGTAGAGTTGACCGCGAGCATGACGATTATGGTCATCCTCATGGGAGCCATGACTTCCACGATTCTCATTGCAGGCTTCGCCATCCCCGACGGCGACGATCCTGCGCTGAAAAAGTTGGCGGCGATGGACGTCGTGGATCAGATCGCCGGCGAGCTGTTCTACGCGACCTCGATCACGGAAGAAACAGATACCGCCGTGACCTTCACCGTCGCCGACCGTGGTCACGGCGCCGCCGGTCCGGAGACCATTCGTTACGCATGGTCTGGCACTCCCGGCGACCCGCTCACGCGCCAGTACAACGGCGGGACGGTCTTCAAGGTGTGCGATGCTACGCAGCTTCTGACGTTTACTTTTGAACGGCGCGCCGGAGAATTGCGCGGGTATCCGCGAGTCCTACTGGTGGTGCCCAATGAGGCGTCGCTCGGTGCTGGCGAAACGGCGCGGAAGACCGCCCTGGAAACGTGGGGATTCACTGTTCAATTGATTTCGGGATCGCGCCCTGCGGCAGAATTCGCAGCCCCTTTGGCGAATAACGATGTCGTGTATATCGTCAAAGGGGCCGACGCCATCAGTTTGGGTAACCAACTCCCGAGCCTGCCCATTGGAATCGTCAACGAGGTAACGAACCACTTCTCCGCAATCGGCGTGGCCGAGTCTGGCACCTTTAGCTATGGTATTGACTTTATCATACTGAACAACACCCATGAGATCACCTCGGTTTTCTCCGCTGGTTCGTTGCCGATCGTTCAGATAAAAGAGGACTTCGCTGTCACGAAGGCCGCAATATCTGCGGGTACACAGGCACTAGGAATGGGACCGGGTGGGTTCGACTCACTGCTCGTCATGGATGCGGGCGGCGTAAGTTTCGGGGGCGGCGCTGCCAACTCACGCCGCGTGTGCCTGCCGTGGGCTGGCTGGAAAACGTTCAACTTCAATAACGTGAACAGCGACGGTCTCCGCCTCCTGCGAAGATCGATCGTTTGGGCGGCCGCCCCGACGGTATATGTCGGAGTCCGCATTGCTTTAT
>JAJDDZ010000049.1 GCA_029260025.1 Phycisphaerae bacterium
GGTCGTCCACGCAGCTCAGGGCGATCGCGCTGTTCGACGGCGGCAAAGAACGCATCCATGTCGAGGTGAATAATCTGTCGACCATTGACGGCATTCATGCGATGCAGTGTACGCGCCGAGCTTCCCGCGGCCAGAGATGACATCCTACTGGACGCAAGACGGGGACAACTCCTTGCTAGGTGTGTGTACTCCGCCCAAGTTCTTTGTCGACCGGAATCCGTCGAAGTACCCTGAAGGCACACGATCTCCGGCGGCGCGTGCATCCCGCGCAGGTGGTCTTGGCGACTGGACACCAGTATTGCTGACCCGTGAGTCAAGCGTGCTTGAGGGGGGGCTGCTGAGGCGTGACATTGCGACGGACGAGAAGTGCAGTGTTGAGTCGATCGCGCGTGAGGACGCAAGGATCGGCGAAGGCGGATTCGTCGTCTACATGGCGGAGTAAGAGATTCCCGTTCGCCGGCGCGTTGCGCTGAAGATCATCAAACTTGGCATGGACACCAAGCCAGTGATTGCCGGTTCGAGGCCGAGCGACAGGCGCTGGCGATGATTGATCACGCAAACCTCGCGAAGGAATTCGACGCTGCGCGACGGATAGGCGCGGATTGAGCCCGCTCAAGACGACACTCATCGAAGTCAAGCCTCGAAGTGAGGCTCTAGTTGCACTGCGTCGGACGGCGTGCATCCATCACTCGTCTTCGCTCTTGCTCCGACGACAGCGATCCGGTGGCTACTTTATCGAATAGACGATGCTCGTGTAATACGTGTTATCGAGCCGATCCAACCCTCGCTGCGGTCGCGAGTTGTACTTATTCCGGATTCCAAATTTCAATGCCCATTGATCATTCTTGAAAGGGATCAGTAATCCTGAGTCCAGTGTCAGGCGGTAGTTTTCAAACTCAAGGAAGTCGGGGCTATAGACTGTCGATTGAGTGAACTGGACCCAAGGGGCAATATCGACGCGGTAGTCGAGCCCCAGATCTAAGACGGCGTCATTTTCGGTTCGTCCACTATCATACGACTCATGTCGGAACCCAACACCCAAGCCCGTTTTGAGCTCATGATCTGACTTCTTGAGCCAATAGTAGCCGGCGCCAGCGGCAGCGGTTGCGCGAAGATCAATGCCTTCGAATTCATCGAACTCAATCTCGTTACGCGCATAGGAGTACCATTTTTCCGTCACTGTGTTCTGGTACCTGATCCCTCCAAGATACTCGTTCGTCGTGCGTAGATTGTTCTGCTCGGCGTAACGTCCTGCCAGGTACATATGGAGCATATCAGACTTTGTAGCTCGCTTGACGTCGAGTCGGCCGTGGCCCTGAAGCGTATCAGTATTCCCTTCGGTTCGTGTGAGCCCACCTTCTAGTTTCTTGGACCACTTGGGCTTTGCCGCCTCAACTAGCTCTTTGGCTTCTTGGCGGACCATCGCGATCTGGGGATTCTCCGTTCCTTCTTGCCAAAGCATCGCAATCTCGCTTGGCGGGATCAGAATGTCGCCAACTCTGGACTTCACGGTGGTCCCCTGTGCGGACCCTTCGACCGGGCCAACCAGTGTGTCGCCGCTCGTGAGAGCTACGTGAACGCTGCCGTCAGTCGACATCCCGATAACCTTGGACGAATCAATCTCGAGCCGTCCGGCAATTCCCGTCACGATAACGAGTTTTCCGCCGGCAATTTGTTCGACCTTTCCGACAATCGTACTTCCGTCGGAGGTCATTACAACGTCCGCTGCAACGCCGGCACTTAGGGCGAAAGTGCAAGCGACCACGGCGACAAATTCTTGGAAAGGTCTCATTAGGATTCGTTCCTTTGATCAAACGTTCCGCTGGGCGCTCGCCACGCCGATAGGAAGACTGATATCAACTTCTTCGCGCATTACTCGCGTCGCCTGCGGAAGCACAACCCTAGTCCTCGGAGCCGAACGCGTTCGTGACTGTGGAGGTGATCCAGGCATCAATCGGGGCCAGAACAGCGCCACGAATCAACTGAATGATCGCGCTGCGCCCATCCAAGGTCTGGGACGTGGTTATCTCGCCGATATCGCATCCGCCAAACTGACAGAGGATTCCCATGCTGCAAAGCATACCCGCGAACTTCGTGCGAAACTTCTTATTTCTAGATAACATATTCAGATTCCTCCGCTCTCTGACTTCAAACGCAAATGAACTTCAGTCGACCGAGAACGGGGGTTTTATGAAACCCGTTTCGTGTTGTCAAGCCTGCTCGCCGGTCACTCAAGGAAAAAAAGTCATCTGCCTGGCACAAGAGACGGCCACCAAATGAGCGGATCCGTAGCATGGAAACCTTCCGATGCTGGTGCGTTTTGTTTACGCCATTCTGGGGTTATCCCTAGTCGGAGAATCGAAGCGGTTCTCAAGGGGTGCGGTTTCAATTCGCTCAAGGATATACAGGCCGAACCGTTGCAGCGCTGAAGCACTGTTCAGCGTACCGAAGGGATGGGGCCACGGACTCTGAACACATACTGTCAGTTCGCTTCGGGCTTTCGTGCGGTGGGCATTGAAAGACGGGCGTATGATCGAAGATCGACTCCAAATAATTTGCAACGCCGACGAAAAAGCGAACGTGAACCGCGAACGGCGAGCACTTGCCGAAGCGGAACTCGTGAATCTTCTAGATGCCGCTGAGCGCCGCCCACTACGGGATGCCATGACAATACGACGTGGATCGCGCAAGGGCAAGATCGCGGCCAAGGTGAGCGACGTGCAACGCGAGCGGCTTGAGCGACTCGGGCGGGGAAGACGGCTGATATATATGACGCTGGTGCTGACTGGCCTGAGGCGCGGCGAGCGTGAAGCTCTGCGGTTGCGGGATGTTGAAAGGGAAGCGGAAGGGGTGAATCACAAACTGTTACGACTGCACGACTAAGCGGCGGGTTGCACAACCATCCAACAAAGCGGGCGAGCGGATTCGAACCGCCGACGTCCAGCTTGGGAAGCTAGTTCTGAGTTTTCCAGAAACACTCGCAAAGCCTTTGTTTGCAGCATTTTAGGCGGAGTCGTCAGTTTCGCAAATCGTTGCATTTTGACGCGTTCTGACGCATTTTGTGGTAGTACTACCACATTTGTGCCACCATTATGGCACTACCAGTTATGTGTGCGACACACTCCCCGGCGATGGATTCGCAGGCCCCTCACGCACGCTCAGTCTGAAAGCGGCGAGATGGTCGAGGCGTTCCGAGGCCGACGCAGATGTCGGAAGCAATCAGTGATCGTCAAAAGGCCAATTACAACGCCCTGGAAGCAGGAACATCACCCCCCGCGTGTCGAGCAGGAAGTCCTATTCCGATTCCAGCTCTATGACGCCAAGAACACGGTTTTTCGCTGGAATATAGGCGATCTGCAAACCCGTTAAGGTGGTGCTACACTGGCGCCAAGGTGGCGCTACGCTGGTGTAACAACTCGATGACACCAAACAGACACTGAATCTGCAAACACGACCCGGGGCGTTGCTGTTTTGGTCTAATACCAAGTAACCTAATTATTCCTCGATTTGCCGTTCTGCGTAATCAACGAGATGACCGTTTTCTGCAGCATCAATGGGCAAGCCAAGTTCTCTGAGCCGATTAACTTCGCGTCGGATACCCTCCTTAAGGCCTTTTCCGATAGTGCGAAGACGATCTTCCAAGAAGATCCGATCCACTCTTTCATTGTGCATCGCGTGCTTGCCTTTCAATATGTGCCAGTCGCTTGGCATCCATTACGATCGGTACGGAGTTACGAATTCCTTGAGCCACAACGAGCATTTCAGCACCTGAATTATCGCATGAAGTCCATGTATTTACCAGCGATTGGTATAAGCTAAAGAAGTCGCGGAGTCCACGCCAGTATCGCCGTTCGAAAGTCTCAGCAGGAACATCGTGGCCCCCTTGCTGCACTCTTGCCGCAACATGGGATTGGGCGAGTTTATAGCTTGATAGCAAGATGTAAGCTAGATGCAGGATATAACCAGACTCCTGCGCCTCCTTGAGGAAACTAACGTATGATCGAGTGGCGAGTGTTGTCTTGAAACCAAAGCTCTGTCTTTGCCTTCGCATTTTACGAATTCTCTGATGCATTTTTCGGTCAGCATCAAAGGTTGAGCTTTCAGGCGTGAAAGGTGACAACCCCTTGGCAATGAGATCCGCATTAACAAATTGATCGATATGCAGTGCTTCTGGAAGGGGCGCGGTTGCGGTTGTCGATTTCCCGGCACCGTCGGGAACGCCAAGGACGAAGATTTCTGGTTCATTCATCGCCTATGTAGCATACCATCGAGTAGACATAACGGTCGCGGTCGTCAATGTTTGCAGTTGTTGGACCTATCTTCCGCTGCAACTACCGTTTTGGAATGTCGGTCGTAAGTAGAGTGGATTTGAATTAGGGGGGATCATGGGGAGGTGCACTCGTCTTCAATTCTCTTCGGTCAGTTTTTCGCGTCCAAGTCGATCTGGCCACTGAGAATCTCGCACTTCGGCAAGAGCTTGCCGCCTTACAGCGAAAATCGAAACGCCCAAGGATTGATACCGAGATTCTCGAAATGATTCGTCACATGTCACGTGAGATTTCGCTGTGGGGTACGCAGCGTATTCAATCGGAATTGGCGCTGCTCGGCTATGTTGTGGCCAAGGCGACCGTCGACAAATACAGGGTTCGGACACACCAACCCCAGCAAAATCCTGGCGGGCGTTTTTGGATACTCACCTGACCGACATCGTCGCGACCGATTTCTTGCCCGTACCAACGGCCACGTTTCGCATCCTGTTCGGGTTTATTGTGTTGCGCCAATATTGACGGATGGTCACTCACTTCAACGTAACCGAGCATCCTACAGCAGCGTGGATTGCTCAGCAAATTGTGGAAGCGTTCCCTGAAGATAATGCCTCGCGATTCTTGCTTCGTGATCGTGATAGAATCTACGGTTCGGTTTTTTGGGATCGCATCGCCAACATGGGTATCGAAGAAGTCGTTACGGAACCTCGATCTCCATGGCAAAACCCCTACGTGGAGAGGGTTAGTGGCTCCATCCGACGCGAGTGCTTCAATCATGCCATTGTACTCAACGAGCGCCATCTCGAGCGAATTCTCCGTTCGTACTTCGAGTATTATCATGAATCGCGAACGCACATGTCGTTGGGTCGCAATTCGCCCATCCAACGAGATATTGATCCACCGAGGAATGGTGATGTAGTTTCGATCCCGCAGGTTGGCGGCTTACATCATCGCTATCGCCGAGCCGCTTGATACGTAATCAATTAATGAGCGATTGCGGTTGACCGCGCTGTGCGTATGCGCTGACAACCAATCAACGCATTTTTTACTGGTTATTTCTTTCATGGTCTCCCAACCGTCGTCTTGAAACGATTTCAGTTCAGCGCGACGCAGATTGATCTCCGGATGAAGTTTTCGGGAAGGACACCTGACGAGATGTACTTCGGTACTGGGAACAGTGTTCCAGATGAACTCGATGCCACCTAGAAGATTGCACGTCAAACTCGGATGGAGTCGAATCGTGCAACGACCTGCCAAACCTGTATGCCGCCTCAGTTGACCGTTGGCTGACGACAAACACCATGGAGGATACAAAGATCCTGCCGGCAATAGGTGTCCATCCAGAAGATTCGTGCCCGGCCTCACAAGTATCGAGCCCCGTGTGGTCCTCGCCTCCTGAAAAACCGTTTCGGTTCAAGTATCGTCCCCGATTCGTTCGAGTGTCATTTACGTCACGCCCTCACGCAAGTTGAATGGCGAGAACTCGCGCAAGAAAGTCCAGAATGTTCCTGTAGATTGCACGGCAATAACGACAAGCCGCTTGTCATCGCTGCGCTTATGACCGCTACTGAACGGGCGCGGTCAAAAGCCATAGGCATCACGAGCTGAGGAAAGAGCACAGAGTTCTTGATCGGTAGGACGGGGAGACACAAGATGTCACCGCCCTGTTTGTGTTCGGCAGAATCGGACAGGAGCCGCTACTCCTATGTGATCAGCCGAATGAGCACCATGCCATCCTGGAACGTGGTGTCCACGCGCGTCTCTTGCGCGTCGCACGGAAGCTCTATTCGGCGGCGAAATCGACTATGGGCGATTTCCATGCGCACTTGCCTGCAACCCTCGGCAATCTCTAGGTCTCGCCGAACGCCTTGTATCACGAGGTGTCGCGACGCGCAGCGGACGCGCACGTCAGCAGGATCGACGCCCGCAAGGTCCAGCTTGACGAGCCAGCCATATGGGGCTTCGTAAGGATCGACCGACGGCTGCCAGTCGCTACTCTGGACCATGCCCGTGGCTGGTAGGAAGAAATGCCGGTCTTTGCGCGACCATGTCATCGCTCGACCTCGCTACCGCCCGCCCCGTTGGATTTCTTTACTCGCGCGATGCTGGGAGCGGTTTGTGTTGGCTTTGGCTCCCCGTCACCCCGAGGGGCCGCTTTCATGATGTCTCGCACCAGTAGGATGGCATCCGTGGCCTGGGTCGGGGAGAAATGCTCGGTGTTGAGCGTCAAGTCACAACGTGTTGCGTCATCGACGCGAGCGTGAAAGTGGTTCGCCACGAATTCGGCACGCTCACGATCGATCTCCGGCACGATTTTACTAGCTTTCTCGATGGATATGTTGTGCCGCTTGGCGAAACGTTCGACGCGCATTTCTAGTGGTGAAACGATACGAACCCGGAAACCCAGTCCGTGCGGCAGCATACAGTCGATGCCACGACCGAGAAAGACAGCGGATCCTTGACGAGCGAGCGAGAGAGCCGTCTTCACCAAGCGGCGAAAGTAGTCATTTCTCACGAAGTCCGGCTCGAGGATCGGCTTGAGACTCTCTTCCCACCAACCCAGATCGCGCTCGTCCATCGACTGATAGACGCGGTGCCTCGTTGCGTCATCACCAGTCATCTCCTGGAGAATTTCCTTGTCGAACTTGGGCCAGTTCAACCGTGTCGCAAGTTCCGATGCGAGCTCTGATGCCCCGGCGCCAACCTCGCGAGAGATCGAAATGAAGTCTGCGACCTCCGATCGTTGCTGTGTCGGGACCCTCAATCGTTGAGACCGCGCCAACTCCCAATTCCTCAACTGTCTCTCGACTGTCCTGTTGATCTCAGGGCTGTCAAACCCGCGTCGCTTTAACATCCTCTTATGTCTCCAACAACGGCATCCTTAGTCGTCATATAGCACCCTGCAAGAACAGAACCAAGAGCATGGGAAGCCACCATCCATGCTGCGGCCAACGTATTTGCCAATACACCGCGCCGATCGGCGCCACGTCCTCGCTCGGCAGGGAAACATTGCGAGCAGTACGCCTGCGCATCGATACCAACGCCGCGGTACGTCTGTCACGAACTCCGGACTGCAATTCGCTGTGGCTTAGCGTCCGGGTGCTTCGCCAGCTTCACGGTGAGTACACCGTTCTTGAACGTGGCCTGGACCTTCTCCGAGTCGACCGTGCTCGGTAGCTGGACGCTGCGACGGAAACTCCCGAAGCTGGGCCCGGTGTAGTAGTAGTCGCGTTTCTTCTCTTCCTTTTCCTGATTGTGTTTGCCGCTCACGGTTAGCATACTTCCAGACACCTGAATGTTGACCTCCTTGGGATCGACGCCGGGCAGTTCAACCTTGACGGCCACGTCGTCAGCCGATTCGGCAAGGTCCATTCTGGGCATTCGTCCGATTCCAGCGTCCCACGTGTCCGAAGTCGACGTCTGATCGTCGTCACCGAAGAAATGAGAGAATAGGTCATGCATCTCTTCACGAAGGCGAGCGAGCCCCGTTTGTGGTGGCTCCTCCATTCTAACTACCTCTTTGTGTCGCCAAGGGATTAGTTTCATTTTCGTTTTCCTTGTTCGGATCTGCCTAAAAGACTCTTGCTACTTGGCCTTGACCTCGATCGTGTGCGACTTGGCCGTCGAGGTCTTCGGGAGTGTAAGCGTCAGCACGCCATTGCTCACCTCGGCGGTAATTCCGTTGGAGTCAATCCCCTCGCCCAACCGAAAGGTCCGCTGAAACGCTCCGACCCCATACTCACTTAGAAGATAGGAGGCATCCGCTGCCTGTCGTGAAGCGATCTGGGCGTTGATCGTTAACTCCCCACGCTCGAACTGCAGCTCAATGGCCTCGGAAGTCGCGCCCGGGATGTCCGCAATCACGAGCAGTTCGTTGGGGTGCTCGATGATATCTACGTGTGGTTTAAAAACGGGACCGGTTCGGGTTTGCTCCGGTTGCGCGATGGCGGTCTCCCGGTCCTTGTTTGCGAGTGCACTTGTCATAGCTTGAAACTCCTTTTTTGTAGCATCCCTTGGGATCTTTCAGTTCGCCTTTACCGTGATCTGTCGTGCTCTTGCTACCGCCGCCTTTGGCATTATGAGCAGTAGCACACCATCATTCAGCGTCGCTTCGACTTTGTCGGCATTGATCTCGACGGGAAGCGTGAGGAATCTGGAAAACTCACCGCTAGCACGCTCCCGTCGGTGGTACGAGGGGCTGTCCGTTTCCGGTGACTCACGATGTCCTCTGATTGAAAGCTGATTCGCATGTATCTCAATATTAACGTCGCCCAGCGCAACGCCGGGCAGTTCCGCCTCGAGATAAATACTTTCACCGTCCTCCCAAACGTTGACAGCGGGGTACACTTCGGATCGAAGTTGCGGTGTCCGCTTGGAATCGCCGAACGATTCAAGCAACCTCTCCATCTCCTGTCGAAGTCCTCTAGCGCTAGGCCATGATGGTATTGTTCGTACGAGCATTTTCGTTATCTCCACTTGTACAGCCGTTACGCTCTGGCTCCAGACCGCCCGGACCGACCGGGCAACCGACGACTAAACCATAGATGCCAGAGCGAATCAGTTCGATGGATCCCATGGATCCAAATACACAGTTCAAGATACTTCTTCGCCGTCATTGGACAGCGAAGTAGGTTCATTCGTGGCTTCCTTATCAAGCAGACCGCGAACGAGTGGATGAACCGCCAACGCAGAGGTCGAGAACTTCGTTAGATCGCCTGGACGAAAATCAAACCGACCATTCGAAAGATCAACCGACTTTCGCAGTAGCGCCAGCGCCCTCGGCGAGGCGAGGATCACCAATCGATCGATTTGCCGTGCTGTGCACTCCGCCTTGAGCCAGGTGACAGTCTCCCGCATGAATCTGCGCATTTGCTCCTCAACGTAGTTGGGCGGCACGGCGTAGCTGTGGCCCGTCATTCCTCCGAGTGCCATCGGTCGACCAGGCTCATGATCCGGCCAGGTGCACTCGAGCGCGCTGAGTTCCTCGACATGGGCGATTGCCGATGCTGTGCGAGCGAATCGAAGAAGACGGCAACGCTGCGCATCGATAATAGCAAACCAAGCGCTTTCTTTTCTTTCTTGTCTTGGACTCACGTAGCACTTCCTGCTACGCGGATTCTCAATCGATTGTGTGAGCCAAGCCCTTTGTTGATCGGGACGTTTCGCCCACACGGCCTCAGCGTTACTTTGCCGGCATCAGCAAGCTGTCGAACGCCGCGCCGAATCACTACTCGACCGTGCTGAGAGTATGCGACTGTCTTCGCGGGCACTTGAGATCTCCTCCATACAGGGGTGATACTCGACAATGTAAGATGGTCGAAGGAATGGGTGGGCCCGCGCCCAAACCGTGGCGGCGGGCCACCCACCCCTGACCTAATACTAGCGATGGCAAAGGCGCTACTCGCAGTCGATGTCGTCGCAGGACGACCCGGCGTAGTACGAGCCCTCCCTGTCGCCGCAACCATCCTCATCGGTGTCGACACACGTTCCGTCGGGCAAGCAACAGGCTCCGCTCGTGGCCTCGTCCGGCTCGGGCGTCCAAGGTTCCTCCACGTCAGCTTCAGGTTCTGGCGCGGGCTTGGCTCTGGCCGCTTTGGCAGACGTAATGTCAATGTAGCGCAGCCCGTGCCTTTCGTAGAGTTTCCCCTTGAGTTCGGCGTTCTCGTAGGCGAAAGGCGCAAGCGTACGCGCCGCTCCTTTTGTTCCTTCACCAATCACGATGAGGCCGTCATCAGTCTCGATGGCAGCAGGTACACCCGCACGAATGCACTCGCGGGTGCATCTTGCCTTGTCGGCGGACGCAAACTTGCCGTTCATGAAACTCTGCAAATCGACGATCCTTCCCGTCAACGTCACGTCGCGTGGTGCTGGGTTCTTGTCGCGGTCTCCCGCAATACACAGCACTGAGACGAACATAACGCCCACGACACTCGCAATGATCACGTTCCTGGTTCCTGGTTTCCTGTTCATAGCAATCTTCTCCAATTCGATCTGGCCACCTGTTACTGCCCATCGTCGGTCGGCCCGGTGGCGGCACCGCGCCGCCGTTACACGCATCGTTGACCGGACTCGAAGGATTCGAGGGCCTGGCGCCATTCAGTTTGGCAAACCTACAGGAAGTATGCGCCCGACGCGGGCCGGATGTAATTGGATCTGAGGGCTATTCGGATTGGACTTTGGGCTTACACAGGCCGACGGCCTGCGCGAGAAGAACCAGGTCAGCGAGTGACTCGGCCTTCATCTTCTGCATGACCCGGGCGCGGTGCACTTTGACTGTCTTTTCGCTCGTTCCAAGTTGATGGGCAATTTGTTTGTTGAGCTTCCCGCACACGACCAAGGCAAAGACCTCGCGCTCTCGAGGTGTAAGACGATCGACTCGGCCAAGGATGTCGCCAAGGGCAGCCTGCTCTTTGCGGCTCTCTTGGTCCTTCGCCTGCGCGTGCTGTATCGCATCAAGTAACGTCTGGTCGTTGAACGGCTTGGAGATGAAATCGACGGCGCCACCCTTCATCGCCCGAACGCTCATCGGGACATCCCCATGCCCAGTGATAAAAACGATTGGAATCGTGAACCCCCGAAGCTTGAGCTCTTCTTGAAGATCCAGACCGCTTAGTCCTGGCATGCGAACGTCAAGCACCAGGCATCCGGGTCGTGAGGAATCGTAGCTGTTGATGAATTCCTGGGCTCCGCCAAACGTCTCGACATTCAACCCCACCGATCGGGCCAGCCGCTGAAGGGCCCGCCGAACGGAGTCATCATCATCCACAATAAAAACCGTCGGTTGTGCGTTCATGGCACATTGGCCTCCGGATAACATGGCAAGCTGAATTGCACGGTGCACCCGGCGTCGGCGTTTTGAGTCGCCCAAAGGCGGCCACCGTGCGCTTGGATGATCGAACTGCAGATCGCCAGGCCCATGCCCATCCCGTCCTGCTTGGTACTAAAGAAAGGCTCGAACATCCGTTCGGCAACCGAGTCACGCAAGCCCTGCCCGTGATCACGCACGCAGACCTGCACTTCATCACCGTTGCTTTTGGTCGTTTCGACGATAAGGATGCGCAGGTCCGGTTCGGTATCAGGCATTGCCTCCACGCCGTTGCGAATCAGATTTAATAGTACCTGCTGAAGCTGGATGCGGTCACCCTGGACCGGACCGAGCCCGTCGCCCAGAATGAAGCGGATGCCCGTGTTGTCATTCCGACCGAGCGCCTCGGCAATCGGTGCGATTCCGCCGACCACCGCATTGATGTTCAGAGTGGAGAATTCGGGCTCGCATTTCTGAAGCTGATCCCGAATGCCTTGAACGACCCTTCCGGCACGTTCAACGTCCTGCAGAATGTCGCCGAGCGCATCTTGAAGCTCGTCAAGGGGCTCTTCTGCGTCGATCATTCGTTGTGCCGCTCGTGCGTTGACCCCGATGGCACAAAGCGGCTGATTCAGCTCGTGCGCCAAGGCGGCGGCGAATTCGCCCATAGCATGAACGCGGCCAAAGTGGGCGATCTCTGATTGTTGAACGCGAATTGTCTCCTCCGCCTCCTTGAGTTGGGTAATATCGCGCTCCGTCGTGGCGATCGCTTCCGGCCTGCCGGACGCGTCAGTAAGGGTCGTGGCGGTCACCCAGACGTTTATGGTCCGCCCATCCTTCGTCAGCCGCCGCGTCTCGAATGACCCGACAGCCTCACCCGAGGCGATCCGATCACTCAGGGCCGCGGCTTTCTGATGAACGCGGGGCGGGATGATGTCGCGAATGTTCATCCCGACTGCCTCTTCCTCGGCATAGCCGTACATCAACTCGGCGCCTCGGTTCCATGCGAGGATCCCTCCATCGAACGTCTGGATGATCACCGCATCGGTGACGTTCCTGACAATGGCCGTCAAGCGCCGCAGCTCAACTTCGGCGCGCTCTCGATCATGCGGCGTTGCCTGCTCCGGTAGCCGGTCCGCCAGTGCGTCGGCGGGAAGCTCCATTTGCACCTCGCGAAGCGCAGGATGCGTGGGTCCCCGATCGCCGCGGTTCGATTCGATCGTTGGCCCAGCGCTCGGGGTTTTTCGAACACGCCTCCGATTCTTCATCTCGGCCTCCTGAACGCGACCTACGCACCGTGGCGCTAACGGACCGAATTGTACATGCGCTCGAGGGTAAGACCAAGCGTCCGCGGAGCGATGGTAGCGAACGTCGCTGGGAGGCGGTCAGTGGAGATACTTGACATCATGGCTGGGTGTGTTCCGCTGGTCAAATCAGTCTATCGCGCATCCAAGCAGGTCCTGTCCGCGTTCAGCGGAGATCGAACGCGGGAATACTCGGGCGTGGCGCTCGTGCCTTTCTTCCAACGAATCGTTTCGTGCCATGGGATTCATCACCAGCCGTTTTGACGGCGCGCGGACAGGTGAAAAACTGGTTTCCGTGTTCATTCCCAGCAAATCGAATCCGACGGCTGGTTTCCTTGAGTTCGTTCGTGACGCAGACGTCGAGGTGCTTAACATGGAGCATGGAAGATGCATTGGCAGCGGTCATGTCGGGTGGAACGCTTCGATCCGGTTCGGTGCCCCTCGGATCACAACCGGAAAGAGGCACACGAGTCCGCCACGGCAAGAAAGAGCGTGCCTAAAGTCCAATTAGATTGGGCCTAATGGCCAATAGCCCGATGGCTCGCCTTAGGACACACTCTAGTGGTTGGGCGAGTCTAAGAACGCTCGCCACTCAGGAGCTCTTTGAGCCATGACAGAACAGTTTTCTATCGATCCATCATGGTTGCCTATCCTAATCTTCTGCGCGCGGATCGCTGATGTTTCGATTGGCACCCTACGCCTAATCTGCATTGTAAGGGGGCATCGGCCGCTGGCCGTGGTCTTGAGTTTCGCAGAGGTTCTTATCTGGATCTTCGCCATAACTAACGTGCTGACCCATCTCGATCAGCCCGCAAACATCCTTGCGTTTGCGGGCGGCTATGCGATGGGAAGCGCGGTCGGAATGTGGATCGAAAGCAAGCTGGCACTCGGCACGCAGATTCTAACCCTGATTTCGCAAGGCGCGGCACACGCTGTGGCGGAACAAATGCGGCTCGCCGATCAGAGCGTCACGACTATTGAGGGACGAAATCACGATGGTCCTGTGGCGATCTGCCATGCTATTCTGCCTCGGAAACAAGTATCGCAAGCCATCCGAATGGCACGTGCCGTGGACCCGGACGTCCTCGCGACGGTGGAGGACGTCCGGACGATTACGATGAATCACGTACCTTGTTTGGGACCGGGCAAGGTTCGCCTTCCGTGGCGTGGACCGACGCTGCGCCGAATCTTGCGAAATCTAAAGTTGGGAGGTGCTGTTCTTGTTGAAGGTCGCAACCCAGCCTTGGGAACACCATCGGCTGGAGAGGATTAAGCCATGACTATGATGGACAATCTACAAGCGGCATGGCCTTACACAGCATTGCCGCATCATCCCCATTCCTGGAAACGCGTACGTCGAACAAAGGCAGTTTGCTGAATGAAGGACCAAGACCAAATATCGATAGCCGGCAGCCCCGAACCTCTCGACTCCTCGGTGGCGCTTCTTGACAGCGCTACCCCTCAGGCGGTTCCCATCCCGAAGGATATGGACCCACAGGTCGAGCGTGCAACCGATCCAACGGAGTCGACGGATGGACGGCTCGAAGCCTACGAGGACATTCTCGACTCGCAGGTCGGTGATACGAATCTCTCACGTGCCAAGAATGTCGAGCGCGAAGTCGGCTTGCGACAGATTTACCTAAAATTTGAGGGCGGAAACCCAACCGGGACCCAGAAGGACCGCATCGCATTTGCACAGGCGATGGATGCCCTTCGCCGTGGCTTTGACGGGATCACCGTCGCGACGTGCGGAAACTACGGCGTCGCTCTTGGACTTGCTGCATCCCTTGCCGGACTGCGCTGTGTACTCTTCATTCCAAAGGGATACTCCGTCAAACGCATGAAAGAGATTGAAGGTCACGGTGCGGAGGTCATTCGAATCGAAGGCGACTACGAGACAGCTGTGCTGCGATCCCGAGAGCACGCCGGCACGCACAAGATTTACGACGGAAATCCGGGCGGAGCGAACACGGGGCTTCAACTTCGCGCCTACGGCGAAATCGCGTACGAAATCTATGATGAGCTTCGCGATGCCCCTGCGGCGGTAGCGGTTCCAGTATCCAATGGAACGACGCTCGCTGGAATCTACCGGGGCTTTTTGAGTCTATACCGCCGTGGCAAAACCTCGCGTATGCCCCGGATGATTGCGGGATCCTCCCATGGCAAGAACCCAATCGTGCATTCGTTTCGCATGAACGCAGAATCATGCAATGACTTGGTGCCGGAACGGATTCGTGAAACGCGCGTAAACGAACCGCTGATCAACTGGCACTCGATCGATGGTGATCAGGCCTTGGATTCAATCCGAGGGACCGATGGATGGGCTTGTGATGCGAGTGACCGAAGCATGTTGGCCTACTCGAAACTGTTGCGGGAGCGGGAGGGTTTGAGTGTACTTCCTGCCTCAACGGCAGGGCTTATTGCGCTGACGGAATTACATCGGAAAACACCGCTTCCGGGCGACCGATATGTCGCCGTACTTACGGGGAAAAAATGATGGCTGCTGAAAACGAAGGAAACGCTATTGTCTATTGCGAGGGGGCGTTTGCGACGACAAACGGAAAGACCGCCCACGGACTCGTTCGGCGAAGTGACCGCTACGTATTGCTCTCGATCGTTGATTCCTGTCATGCAGGTGGTGATGCCGGGGAATTGCTGGATGGAGAATCCAACAACGTCCCGATTCACGTGGACATCCCCGCCGCCAGGGCGGATGCCGAGCAAGCTGGCATGCCCGCCACGCACTTGATCATCGGATTGGCACCGGACGGCGGCCGTATGAGTGTTGATTGCCGCAACGCCGTCGTGCAGGCTATAGAGCTGGGTCTTAACATCGTTAGCGGGTCGCACGACTTTCTAACTGAAGACGCCCAGTTGATCGACCTAGCCAAGCAGCACGGCGTTACGCTGCGCGATGTCCGAAAGACGCCACCGCGCGAGATGTTGCACGGATACACGGGTAAGATCGCAGAGGTGGACTCACTCAAGGTGGCCGTTCTAGGAACGGACTCAGCCGTTGGGAAACGCACCACCGCTTGGACGTTGATTGACGGCCTGCGCGATGCGGAATACACCGCGGAATTGATTGGTACAGGACAGACCGCGTGGCTTCAGGGCGCCCGATATTCCATTTTGCTGGACTCGCTCATTAGCGACTTTATGGCGGGCGAAATCGAGCACGCAGTATGGAGCGCCTGGAACGATCTTGGACCTGATATCATCGTCCTTGAGGGGCAGGGAAGCCTGATGAACCCAGCCTATCCAGGCGGATACGAGATCCTTGCAGCCGGTCGACCGGATGCTGTGATTCTGCAGCATGCACCGGCGCGAACCGAATACGACGGATTTCCTGGGTTTCCTCTTGACCCTGTGGAGAAACAAATCGAAGCGATCGAGCTCGTCTCCGGAAAGCCCGTCATCGCAATTACCCTGAATCACGAGCGTTTGAGCGATAAGCAACTTCAGGACGAAACCAATCGGCTTCGCGCATCCACCGGTTTGCCGGTGTGTGATGTTCTTCGCGAAGGTCCCGGAACATTGGTTGATGCGCTTATTCCATATCTTGATCGATCGGAGTCTCCATGCGAGTCAGTCACGTAATGAAGGAAGCCGGCCAAACATCTGCACCGCATCGCAGGACTTCCGATCCGGGTAACCCAGCTGACCCGCTAGCGGTCCTAGACGTTATTGACCGCCTTGTTGTTGGCCCAGTCCGCGTCGAGCGCAACCGCGTCCTTACGCCCTATGCTGTCACCATCGACGGCAAGGAAGAATCCACGGAACTGGCGTATCGCTACGAAGAAGACGTCTTTGATCCTGAGGATCCTGCATCGATCCATCTCGCATCAATGGTTGGTGCCCAGGTAGCGCTGAACTATGGACTGTTCTGCAGGGAGATAGTCTTTCATGGTCCGTTTGATCGTGCCGATCGCCGGTTCATCCAGGACATGGCAAAAAACACGGCCCGCGAGATCTACGTCAAGAAGTTCCTTGAGCCCAATCCGTTTCTTGTGGGCGCAGTCACCGACCTACCTACGATCAAACTGCCAAGCTACTTGCGTGCCGAGCTGATCTTCAGCGACGAACCTGCTAACACAACCCATCACGCCCGCGGGCGATCTACCCGTCCTCCTCTTTCGGTTAACCGGTCCAAACACATGATTCTCTCCAGCGGTGGAAAGGACAGCCTTCTGAGCTACGGCCTGCTGCGCGATGCCGGCATGGATATCCATTCCGTGTTCGTCAACGAATCGGGAAAGCACTGGTTTACGGCGCTGAATGCCTACCGTCACTTCGCGGCGCACGTGCCGAACACGTCTCGGGTTTGGACCAATGCCGATCGAGTGTTCTCCTGGATGCTCCGGCGCCTGCCCTTCATACGACGGGATTTCCTTGACATTCGTTCCGATGAGTACGCCATCCGGTTGTGGACCGTTGCTGTCTTTATTTTTGGTGCCTTACCGTTGGCCCGAAAGCACGGGATCGGCCGAATCGTCATTGGTGATGAATATGATACGACGGATCGCCAGCTCCACAAGGACATTCCGCACTACAACGGTCTCTATGATCAAAGCCGATACTTCGACAATGCAATGACCCGGTATTACACACAGAAGAATTGGGGCATCAGCCAATTCTCGCTCTTGCGCCAATTGTCCGAGTTGCTTATCCAAAAGACCCTTGCGCTTGGATATCCCGATCTTCAACGACTCCAAATGTCGTGTCACGCCACGCACAAGACCAACGAACACGTCCGACCATGCGGGCGATGCGAGAAGTGTCGCCGCATTGTCGCTATGCTCAAAGCCATCGGAGCGGACCCGGAGAATTGTGGATATAGCGCTGAGCAAATCGACGGCTGCCTTCGATCGCTCGCCAAAAAAGATATCCATCAGGAATCAGACGGCGTCGAGCATCTCGCTTTCCTTTTGAGGGAACGGGGTCTTCTTGATGGCTTGGCAATCGGGCCCCGACGTGCGAAGGAGCGGAAGCACGTTGTGAATCTACGCTTCGACCCGCAACGTTCCCCCGCGGATAGCGTCCCGACGGATCTACGGAGGCCTTTGTACTCAATTCTGATGAAGCAGGCTGATGGCGCAGTTCGGCGCAATGGAAAAGTTTGGATTGCCTATGATCCGCTCGACGCAACGGAGCTGTCCAAACCCTTCCCATTCGAAAGTTCGCAACCGATCGAAATGTCGACCAAACGAAACAAGAAAAAGACACGAGCGGAGGACGAGTATCTATTAGGGCATCTGACATGGCAGGAAGCCCAGGCAAAGTTCAAGACAGTCGACGTGGCTATGCTACCCGTTGGAGCGATCGAACAGCATGGCCCGCATCTTCCGCTGGATACCGATGCCTATGATGCCGAGTATATGGCACGAGAGGTCGCGCTCGCTTGTACAAACCCGAGACCATTTGTGCTTCCGTTAATTCCTTACGGTGTTTCCTACCATCATAACGATTTCAGTGGGACGATTAGCGTCAGCAACGAGGCACTGTCGAAGATCGTGTATGAAATAGGAATGAGTGCTGCCCGCAACGGGATTACGAAACTGGTCATCATCAACGGTCACGGAGGTAACGCTCCGGCACTACAGTTCGCTGCACAGATGATCAATCGAGACGCGCACATCTTCACGTGCGTCGATACCGGGGAAACCAGCGACGACGACATAAACGCATTGGCAAAGACGCCGGGCGACATTCATGCAGGGGAAATCGAGACCAGCACGTCATTGGCAACGCGTCCCGACTTGGTCCAAATGGACAAGGCTCGCAAGTATGTGCCCCGTTTCTCAAGCCGATACCTCGACTTCAGCTCAAGTCGAAGCGTCGACTGGTACGCACGCACAGCGAAGATTTCAAAGACTGGCGTTTTGGGGGATCCCACTCGCGCAAGTGCCGAGAAAGGACGAAAGATGTGGGCCATCATGATCGGCAATATGGCCGATTTCATCGAGCACCTCAAGAGCATGAGCCTAGACGAGATCCACCAACGTAACCGGTACTAGAGTTCATCGATGAAAATCACGCAATTGGAATCCTGGCCCGTGACGATGCGACTGGACGAACCCTACACCATTGCGTACGAACATGTCGATGAAACAACGAACGTCTTCGTGCGAATCGATACGGACGCGGGTGTCACGGGTTTCGGATGCGCTGCCCCAGACGAATGCGTCACCGGTGAGACAGCCGACACAGTCGTGGATGCGTTGTCGAGCACGGCGAGTGATGTTCTGCGCGGGCGCGATCCACTGAGGTATGCGTTGCTTGTGGAAACGCTGGCTGATGCTCTTCCGAACGCGCCTTCCACGCGGGCAGCCGTCGACATGGCCTTGTTTGATATCGTGGGCAAAGTCGCAGGCCTCCCTCTTTGGAAGCTGCTCGGGGGATACCGTGATTCGATCAAGACGAGCGTTACGATCGGTGTGCTTTCGCTGGGCGAGACTACCCGGCGCGCCAGAGAGCTTACCGGCCAGGGATTTGCATGTCTAAAGCTCAAGGGTGGGGTCGACGTCAACGACGATATCGCCCGTGTGCTTGATGTTCGCCGAGCCGTGGGCAGCGACATAGAGTTGCGTTTTGACGCCAATCAAGGCTGGTCTGTACAGGAATCGCGGTACTTCGTGGAAGAGACTCGATCTGCCTCATTGGAACTTCTCGAACAGCCGACGAAGAAAGATCAACCCGATCTCCTCGGTCGTGTGACTCAATCCGTGTCCCTTCCCGTGATGGCCGACGAGAGCCTATTGTCTTTGCGCGATGCTTTTCGACTAGCGAAGAACGAGCTCGCCGACATGGTGAACATCAAGCTCATGAAAGTCGGTGGTATCTTCGAAGCTCTGCAGGTCAACGCGCTAGCACGTGCTGCCCGCCTGGAAGTCATGATCGGCTGTATGGATGAGTCGGCGCTTGCGATTGCCGCAGGCCTGCATGTTGCACTATCCCGCCGCAACGTCGCTTACGCCGACCTTGACGGCCACCGTGACCTCGTGGGTGATCCGGCGGCGGGAGCAGTTCGCCTCGAATGCGGAACTCTCTACTCAAGCAACCGGCCAGGGCTTGGCTTTGACATCGAACAATGGCCGAAATGACATGAGCGATACTACCGAGCAGGGCGCCGATCAGTTGCAAAGCCTGATTGCCAAGGGTGATCGAGCGGTTGGCTCCGGGCACGGCTGCAGACATCCTGCCGGGACTACGGAGTGATGGGCGAGTTGACCTGCTCGGTGGGGTCAAGCAGGAGAATGCCGAAGCCATCCTAGAAGAAATGAGACAGGGTGAATCGCGGGCGGTTTTGGCGATCAGTAAATATCCATGCGACGTTGCTTGTGGCTTCCGAGTTCGTTGCCATAGGAATCGGACCACTGTGCATTCGGGCTTCCGACGAAACGGTTCTACCGCCCTGGTGCGGGTCTTGGAAGAACGATAATATACAAGTGTAGCTATGCAGGTGTACTTCTTGGAATCGAATGGTGATCCACTTAATTGTGAGGGTATGCAAATGAACACTCGACTTACTATTGGTCTCGTCGTTGCCTCTACTGTAGTCGGATTTGCGGTCGTGTCGTTCCGTTTGGTTGCGCCGGCATCGGCTAGTCCCGTTACCGCGGTCGCGACGATGTCGACGTACGTCATACCGATTCTTGGTGGCACACCCGAATACATCGGTGCCAAGAAATGCAAGAAGTGTCATCTCAAGTCATTCAAGAGTTGGGAGACGTCGGGCAAGGCCAAATCGATGGATTCACTGAAGCCGGGCAATAAGGCGGACGTCAAGAGCAAGTACGGTTTGGACCCGACAAAGGACTATACGACGGATGGGAATTGCCTTGCCTGCCATACAACCGGCTACGGCAAGGAGGGCGGCTATGCACTGGTCGAAGATGAGAAAGCCGCCAAGAAGATGGAGGCTTTGGCTGGCATCGGGTGCGAGTCGTGCCATGGCCCTGGCGGCACCTACATTGATCTGCACGAGGAGATCATGAAATTGAAGCGCAAGTATAAGTCGGAGGAGATGCATGCCGCGGGCATGTGGCGCATCGACAAAGATAGGTGCGCTTCCTGCCATAACGAGAAGAGCCCTACGTACGACAAGGACAATCCTATTGACGTTGCCAAAGTCAAAAACCACGGTGCGCATGCGCGTTTTCCACTCGAACAAAGGGAAGAATAGAATCGAACGAACGGGGTAGCCCGTCTACCTAAGTAGATGGACCCAAGGCGGACTGTCAGTTTTCGTGGGCGTCAAAGTGAAAGAGCTTGTCACGCTCCACTTGGTGGTGACCTGTCAACGACTCGAACCGCAGCCTGCCAGTCAGGTGCCGACCTTGTTCGCTGAGCAAGAATGCCCTGCAAAGCCATGCAAAAAAGGGTCTGCCCGCCGATTATCGGAATCACAAGCGGGCATTCGGAATTCGATTACGCGGGGCGTAAGGTACACCTTGCCTTCTCTCTCGCTGAAGGTTAACAGATAGCTGCTGACATCCGGCAGAAGAACTAGATGAGTCTCGGAGCCATCGCCATGATTGAAAAGGATGTGAAACAAGTTGATACACGAGAGCCTTCAGCTGTTCTCCGCGCACTGCTGGAGGACAAGACTCCAGCAGGTGAAAGTCTCGACACGCTGGTTCGTTTTGCGGTTCATCGCCGGGCGACCGACATCTACTGTTCCCCTCGACGCGATGATTATCAACTCAGAATGCGGTGCGATGGTGTCGTGGCCCCACTTGGAATTGTACCCAGGGCTTGGGGTGAGCGTCTCATCAACCACACGAAAGTGGACGCTCGGCTGAGCGGTGACGAGCGGCGAAGGCCGCAAGACGGGAAGATACTGGTCGAGGATCCTGATCATACAATCGACGTGCGCGTAAGCACACTTCCTACGGTTTTTGGAGAAGAACTAGCCTTGCGTATCCTCGATCGGCGCGTCCGCCTTATCGAGCTAGACAAACTCGGCTTACATCAGCGGGCCATGGAGGTTCTGCGCGAGCTCATGGGTTACACTCACGGGTTGATATTGGTGAGTGGTCCTGCGGGGAGTGGAAAAAGCACGACACTGTATTCGATCCTCAACGAGCTAAGCGATGGGACCCGGAAGATCCACACCGTCGAAGATCCGGTCGAATGTTACCTCCCGGGTCTCGATCAAACACAGGTTAACGTCAAGCTCAAGCTAGACTTCTCCGACGTGCTCCCGGCTGTGCTGCGCCACGATCCTGATGTCATAATGATCGGCGAGATTCGGGACGTCGAAACCGCGCGCGTCGCCCTTCGAGCCGCGGCCACGGGCCAGCTGGTTTTTGCCACCGTCCACGCATCTACTGCCGCCGGCGCGGTGCACAGTATGTTGGGGCTGGAGGCAAACCCGCATGTCTTAGCGGGCGCACTTCGCGGAGTAATCGCTCAGGATCTGCTGCGCCGCCTCTGCCCGCAATGCGCAGAACCGCTGGAGACAGCGACTGACACTCTTGTTCTTGATGAGATCCGACCTTTGTTGCCAACGGGGGCAACACCGTCGCCCAGGCAAGCCAAAGGGTGCGAGGCCTGCATGGGAACCGGGCATCAGGGGCTTGTCGCCATCTTTGAAGTGCTGAGATGCAGCGGTGAGATCGAACAGGCGGTCGAGCAGGAGCAAAGGCCGGACAAGATCGAGGCGATGTCGGTCGAGGATGGGATGGTACCGTTGCGCCTTTCCGCGAAGCTTGCGGTTGCAAAAGGGTTCACGACCCTCAGGGACGCGATGCGCCTAATCGAGGCCTAATGCGCCCTTCCGTCAAGCGTTCGAGCCGGATGTCGCCTTCGGCGTGCCGCCGGATGCTAGCGGTAGCCTTGGATTGTCGAGAGTGCGAAGAGGTAGGCCGACGTTTAGCGGACACGGTGCCAAGAGCACAGGTAGGTGTCCATAGTGTTTATTCCGTACGCCTTGTAAATAGAGGACTTATGGACTTCAAGACAACGTAGCCTAACTGTGTTGGTCCAGCGATTGTTGCGCTAGTCCCGATCGCTCGTAAGGCGTTGTTTCCAAAGCTGTTATGATGCCTTCGCAGTCCGGATGAGGCAGAATGACAAGACATGCAAATCCGCCCGGGATCCCGCTTCCCGTCCGCTGGTCCCAGTGCACAAATTCCGCGATGCTGCACATCATTGCGTTGGCCCAGTTCGCACTGAGCCACGCCCGCGGTTGGGCGGTCAACAGCCCCATCGCTCGCGTCCGTCAGAAAGATGAAGACGAGCGACTACGGCCGCAAGTAGCATGGCACAAAGAAGAAATCCGCATCAATCACGCTCGAATGGAACGCATCGATCCACAAAAACGGCCGATACCGTTCTTGTCACACCGGCCGCGGCGAGCGGTCGTGTCGTCACCGCAAAAAGACCGAATCACGTTTGGCATGTCGATCTAACGACTGTGCCGATCGGTGGAGGATTCTGGACACCTTGGTTGCCATTCGCTTGGTGGCTAGCCGTAGTCATCGACCACTACTCGCGCCGCGCGATGGGGTTCGGAGTCTTCTTGAAACCACCCACATCGCTCGCCATTCGTGCCTTTCTCGGAAGGACGACTACCGATGTCAGCACGGCACCGAATCATCTCATCTGCGACAAGGAAGCGTCTTCTGGTGCACAGAGTTCAAGGAATGGTGTAAGAAAAAGTCGATTCGCCCACGGTATGGGGCCGTTGGATAGCATGGAAGCATCGCAGTGGTTGCACGCTTTGTCCGAACACTGAAAGACGAGGCGACGCGAAGAATCTTGGGCCCGCGCGTCGCGAAGCGATATATCGAGAGCTCGCATTCTACATTACTTGGCACAACGAGTATCGTCCCCATGCAACTCTCGCCGGCATGACAGCCAACGAGGTCTATTTTCGCTTGCGACCAGCGAATCGGCGTCCGCGTATCGAACCGCGGAAACGTTGGCCTCGGTATGCGCGATGTGCAGAACCTCAAACACTCGTCGCCGGACAACCGGGAGATCGCTTTACACTCGATGTCGCATTCAAAGACGGCAGACGACATCTACCGATCGAACGCTGAAACGCGCGGCGAAAGACATTGCTGATCGCTCGTATTCGCACCATGGCGGCGCTCTGGTACTGCTCCTGGGCGAACTGTTCCACGCTTCCGCGTTACAAGTCGTCATCTATCGCCGTGACACGCGTCAATCGGCTTGTCTTGGGCTCGTTCTCATTCGCGATGACAATTTTTCCAGCCGCGCAAAGATCGGTGGACTATCACACCGGGCCCGACTCTAGAAGCTCAAGGCATCACGCGTCTTCTTGTCGAAGTACGTCTGCCTTTTGGTCGATAACCGGAAGAGCATCGCGAATCGATCGTACGTGAATATCACGTTGGGGAAAGGCGATCTCGATCCCGGCCTGACGGAACTCAGAGTCGATCGCCTTGTGCAACGCGTGTTTGACTTTCAAGAAATAATCGATACTTGGAACGAAAACCCGAAGTTCGAAGGTCAGCGAGCTTTCACCGAAGGCGAGAAACAGGACTTTGGGTTCCGGGTCGGAGAGGACGTGTTCCGTCGCTCGCGCGACTCGATGAAGAATAGACTCGGCCAAGTCCGTGTCGGAGCCGTATGCAATCCCGACCGGGACCTTAACCCGGAGTACTGGGTCGGTGAGCGACCAGTTGATTACCTGTCCGGTGACGAACTCCTTGTTGGGAATCACGAGCTCCTTTCTGTCCCAGTCGATGATTGTCGTGGCGCGTATTCTGATTTGGGTCACGTCGCCGCTGATGTCCCCAACCGTGACGGTATCGCCGATGCGAATCGGCCGCTCGAACAATATGATCAGCCCTGATACGAAGTTTGCAAAGATTTCCTGAAGCCCAAAACCGAGTCCAACCGTCATGGCAGCCACGAGCCATTGCACGCTCGACCAACTTACCCCCAGGAGCGATAGCATCATGAAAATGCCAATGACGCCTATCGCATAACGTACCATTGTGGTGATCGCGAACCGCCCGCCACGATCGAGGGGTAACTTCTCGAGAACGGTAACTTCAAGTAGACCGGGAATGTTCTTCGCCGCCACGACCGCTATCAGAATCACAAGGCCGGCGAGCCCGACATCGGCGAGCGTTACAGGAATCGTCTTCGCGTACTCGTTTATCTGACTTCCACCGTCTGCAGTTGGCACTGTTTCGGAGGTGGCCTCTGTGATGGTCCAAAGAGTGACCTCCCGGAACACGCCGAGGGCCGGAAGTGTTTCCGCCCAGATCACCCACAGAAAGCCAATCGCAACGACGGCGAGAACTACGCGAACTAGTTGCAACGTTTGTTTGTTGATCGTTGAAGCGTCGAGTTTCTCATCGGGGATCGCGACCACCTCGTGTTTGACTGGCGTTGCTGGTGCAGTTTCTTTTTGCTGCTCTTTCAAAGCTGCGCGTTCTCGTGATTCGGCGATCCCGCGGCGCCGTGTTTGCAGCGTCAGCCACCGCTTCGCAAGCTCGCGCAGGACGGTCAACCCAAGGAGTAGCCAGACCGACTCAATGAGACGTGTACCCAGGTGGAGTGATGTGTAGTAGTACCCGACTACTGCGGCGATTACCAATGAGATCGGCAAAGAAAGTGCAACGAAAAAACAGATGTGCCTCAGGCGATGGAGCCAACTACCCGGTTTTCTCCGAAGCATGGGACGCAAGATCGGCCCCGCCGGTCGCAGGACACGCTGCACGAATAGCGTGATCGCGCAGAAGGCTAGGACGAATGTGAGCCTGCCCAACGAGTCATCCCCCGCGTCAATGGTCATCTCCGCTAGGGCGGAAAAAACCAGGAAGGTCGGAACGAGCACGGCGGTCAACCAGACAAGATGTCGCCTCAACAGAACCAATGAACGGGCATTCCATTGGAAGTGCTTCTCAGCGAGCCCGTTGGGGCGCGCGAGTTGCCGCAATGATTGCAGGGTAAGCAATATCAGAGCCGTTTTATTAAGCCCGTTGGCAATGGCTTTTGAGAAATCCGTTGCTTCGTACGGCGACGAGATGACCCATCCGGCAAACCAGAGTGCTGCTGGCCAGCGAAGTGCTAAGCCGACTGTCGCGCAAAGGACACCGACCGTCCGTCCCATGCTGTCCTTGGATGGC
>JAJDDZ010000050.1 GCA_029260025.1 Phycisphaerae bacterium
CTGGACCGTAAATGGCAGCGTCATCGCCTTGCTCGCGTCCAACCCTTGCAGCGTCGGAGCAGCACTTGTCGTGCCGCCATCGTCAGTACAAACGCCCTCAACGCAGGTCTCCCCTTCAGCACATTCAACAGCGGTAAATACACAGATGCCGGCGTCACCGCACGCGTCAGTTGTGCAGGCGTTTGAATCGTCGCATGGGGTATCCGCATCACACGCAACCGGCGGACCACCAGTTGCGGGGCAACCAGAAATCGTAGCGGCCATCACGATCGCGCCACAAATCGCTCCTGCTCTCGATAAGCTACGCAACCAGGTGCGAAGTCCCTTGTTCAACCGATTGTTCATAAACATTTTCATTGATCTCCAAAGAATAAAGCTGAGGCGTGAGCCGTGTCACACGCTATGTTTTGTTCGATACTCCTGCCCTTGCACAAGGCCCGCGATAGAGAGGTCCTACTGTCCACATTGGAGGCCGGACGGATGGGAAAAACTCTACTACAAGTTTTCGCCTTAGTGAAAACTTCCTTTCGCCAGAAGGAGTTTCGGCAAAACCAGTAGACCGGGCTTGCAAATATTATCCGGCACGACGCATACCACGGCAAGAGGCAAAAAACGATTGGGGCACGATAAAAAGGGTAGACTGCACAAAACGCGCAGTTCTTGCCGAGAAGTTAACAGGGTTTGGTTTCATTTCTGAAATCCCCGTCCTCAAGTTAGATCCTCTCAGCGTCAAGGAATTGATGATATAGAGCGATTGAAACAAAGCGAGATCCAGAATCGATGTAAAAAAGACGGCGAAATCGAACACTGAGTACAATTCTCGCCTCAGCTATCTCATGCCATCTAGGAGCCTGTGATATAGGACAAGTGACAACAAGCGTTACACTCGACGGAAGCGAACTCATAGTCACTCTTGTTCGCGGGGCAATCATCGACCCTCGACTCGCGCCTAACCGGCGCAATCAATGATCTAATCAGCCACGACAATTAAACTCAGCACGATTGCGACTTCTCCCAATCCAAAACACTAAAGCCCATAAGGAGGGCGTCGTCGCCGCGATCGACCTTCTTGCGAGAATTGCATCCGCCGACCGCGTAGTCACATCCAACGGAGGTCGTTTCATAGCCAAAATCCCGGAGTGGTCCGACGGAGAAGTTACCATCGCCACAGAAATCGCCGGAACCTTTACAATCGACCGACACGAATCATTCAACGACAACCGTACAACTCACAACGCTGTTCTTGACCTCGGGTAAGCCTACCGCCGTGACATAGCACCCTCGATACAGTTCACCCGCGCACCCACCGACAGTCAATCTTGGGACGACACCGGCGACTTTCGCCTAGAAGCAGACACCGCGCTCGTCCTCCCAGTCAAGTCAGACCAATGGAGACTCGCCTCGGCGTCCGAAACGAAAACTACGCAAGACCAAGCCCAGGAATCGAACGACTAGACAACACCTTCTCCGCAAACGTCCTTGTTGAGATAAAGTAAGACCAGAACCAGCCATCCTCCTGACAAACTCAGCTACTCAAGCAACTTCCCAACCCGCGACCGAGGATCAACATCCGCCGAGAGTCTCCCCCGATCATCAACCCCCTCAATCGCCCCCGCCCGTTGCTGAGTCAAAAGATCAGGACCAAGCCCATGTAGGAACCGAGTAAGCTGAGCATAACCATGCCCATCGCCCAACCCAAACCGATGATGGTAATATCGAAGCGGAAAGTAAATGTACAAAACGTCCTTCGCCCGAGTCATCGCCACATAGAAAAGCCGCCGCTCCTCATCGATCCCATCCTGATCCCGAATCGCCATATCAGAGGGAATCATCCCATCAGCCGCATGCAGAATATGAACAACATCCCACTCGCACCCCTTCGATGAGTGAATCGTACTAAGGATCAAGAAATCCTCATCAAGATGCGGCGCCTGCGCGAGATCAGAAGTCGAAACCGGCGGATCAAGCGTTAGATCAGTAATAAACCGCTGCCGCGACCGATACCGCGAAGCAATCCCAGCAAGCTGATCAATATCCCGCATCCGAACGTCAGTATTGTCATAAAGTTTTTCGCAGATCGGCTGATAGAACGCCCGAATACGTTCAATCTGCGCCGAAAGCTCAAGCTCCCCCCGCCCGTGACCACCAGCCCCCCCGTCATCATCTCCATCACGCGCAAGCCTGGGCGCTTCACCATCAAGCGAACGACCAAGACAATCAGCAAAAGCAGCCCGAAGCTCACCAAGCGGCTCCCGGGCAGCCACCGGCGCAGTCGAAACCCCTTCAAGAAGTCGCAAAACCGGACTCCCCCGATCCGCCTGTTCTGCCCCATCAAGAACCCGCCGCACACCAAGCTCATCCATAACCCGCCGCGCAGTCTGCGGACCCACCCCATCAAACCAATGCAACACCCGAAACCAGCTAATCTCATCAAACGGATTCTCAAGCAGTCGCAACAGCGCCAGCACATCCTTAATATGCGCCGCCTCGATAAATTTCAGACCCCCATACTTGTGAAACGGTATATTTCGCTTCGCCAGTTCGATCTCAAGCATCGCGCTATGATGACCCGCCCGAAACAAAACCGACTGCCGCATCAGCGGTATCCCCTGCTCATAATGCTCCAAAATGTTCCGACAAACGATGTCGGTCTGCTGACTCTCATCATCACAAGAAACAATCGCCGGTCGCAGTTCAGACTTCCGATCCGACCAAAGCTCCTTCGTATACCGCTCTGTCGCTGGCTCCATCACAGCATTCGCCGCGGCAAGAATCGGCTTGGTCGAGCGATAGTTTTCTTCAAGAGTAACCGTAGTCGTCCCCGGATACTGCTCAGGAAAATCAAGAATGTTGCGAACCGTCGCCGCTCGAAACGAATAAATCGATTGAGCATCATCACCAACCACCGTGATGTTGTCATACTTCCGCCGCATCCCCCGCAAGATCTCAGCCTGCACCGCATTCGTATCCTGATACTCATCAACAAGAATATGCTCAAACCGATCCGCAATTTCCTCGCCCAATGGCGAGGCAGTCAGCGCCGCCCAATACAAAAGCAAATCGTCATAATCCAGAACGTTCTGCCCTTGTTTCCGCAAAACGTACTGTTCGATAATCTCCCGAACCCCATCGATCTCATCCTTACACCAGGGGAAATGCAGCTCCAACGTCTTCGCAAGTGGCCGATGCGCGTTCACCATGTGCGAGTAAATCTTGACAAGCGTCTGCTTTCGAGGAAACCGCCGATCCTTCTTAGAAAGACCAAGCTCCCCCCGAATCAGGTTCATAAGATCCCCAGCATCGCTCTCATCCATCACCGTGAATTCAGCCGGTAGATCAACCGAATTGTGATAGATACGAAGCAACCGATTTGCCACCGCATGAAATGTCCCGCCCCAAACCTTACCCCCAGCCGTCTCTTTCCCAATTAACTTCGCCGCCCGATTAAGCATCTCTCCCGACGCGCGCCGAGTAAAAGTAAGCAGCAAGATTCGATCAGCAGCAACCCCCGAATCAATCAGATGAGCAACCCGGCAAGCAAGCGTCCGAGTCTTCCCAGTCCCCGCCCCCGCAACAATCAAAAGTGGCCCCCCACCATGAGTCACCGCCGCCCGCTGCGCAGAGTTCAATCCAAAAAGCCAAGGTGTAGATTCAATCGGCGTAGACATAATCCCCAAAATCTCCAACTCGCAGTCTATTGAAGAACGAAGTTCTTCCATGTGGCACCGGTTTGTAACCGGTGCAAGGGCTTCGAACAGAAATCAATGCACCATTGCAAGACCCGGTCCTGCTCTTTTCCAACAAAGCACAATACCAACCGCACCGTCAATCATACCAAACAACAACCAAACCTTCCACCCGCTCGCACCCCAGACAACTCACCGCTAAGATCCGAAAGATAGATACAGCTGGCAACCCCAACCCAACCGGAGACCGCAACGAATTGGCAAAGCATTGGTTATTCAAAGAACTCTGGCCAGCGACCCCAGAGGGCGGCGGCAGTCCGTTCGCCAAGAAACCCAAGCATCAACCACAAGTGTACTGGGAAAGCGTACAACGGGAACGGTGGATCTACACCGCATTCTTCACGACTGCGGTCTTGCTGTACATACTCGTCGAAATCAAGCGTC
>JAJDDZ010000006.1 GCA_029260025.1 Phycisphaerae bacterium
ACCTAAAACGTCGGCCCATATTGGTGCCGGCTTCGATACTGCTGGACGTTTGATGACGTGCCGGCCGAAACGAGATTGACCGGGTCAGCCGCGCGACGCGCGCGAATCCAAACGGAGAACGTTTGTGGCCAAATATGTGTAGTCTGCCCGTGTTCCTTGTCCGGCTGTGTCCTTCGGTGTACGTTGGTGTCACTCTATGTCATGTGTCGAATGGTGATGCATACGAAATGTGGTGTTAAGGCCAATTAAAGAGGTTACCCCGCAAAATCGATCCCCCCCGCCTCCATGATGTTGAAGTCGCAGGAACGCCTATTTCTATAGGGTTTTCTGCGACTTTTTCCGTGCCGTGCAATCCACGTGGACATTCTGGATTTTCATGCGCGAGTTCTCGCCACTATCTCCACTCATCGCCGCGAGCTCGGATTATGCGGCTTTCCGTTACGTCAGTTTTCTAGAGGGTGGCTGCGTGACGGACGGAGGGCATGATTGATCCATGACTTCAACGGTTCGAACTCTGCGTAGATATGACAATCGGCTCCGGGATCTGGTACAGTCGACGGGTTACACTCGGCTTGCAGAACGGCGAGGTGTTCCTCGCTCCACGGCTCGCGGCTCGCTCACATCGACTCGCGCCGACGTTGTTACTGTTGACGTCTTCGATATGGACATCGTCAGCCTACAGCTAGAACTACTCGCTCTGGGTAATCGCATCGAGCGGCTCGTTGCAATGCTTCGGCTCTTCGTCGTGCTGACGAGAGCGCCGGGTTCTCGCTTACTTGCACTAGGTTCCCTGATAGTGGAACGAAGGCCGCGTTACTTCGAGCAATCGATCGATCACGTTCTGTTCTTCCGTTACGAGTCGCCTTGCGCGTTCTGTGGTTGTCATCGTCACGATACCATGCATGGAAGCGTGAAGGGGAATGCGGTCTCGACGATATGCCTTCTTGCCCACGTTCCTCGCCGCAACAACTGACGAGAGCCGAAGTCGAGACTATCAGAGATATGGTCACTTCCGACGAGTACCGTCATGTACCAACCGGAAGACTGGCACTACTTGCACAGCGGCTCAGATTGGTCTTTGCCTCTGCCACAACTTGGTGCAAGCTTTTGCGACGGTACAAATGGCGAAGACCTCGTCTACGCGTCCACCCTTCCAAACCGAAGGACGGCATTCGAAGTTCCGCTCCCAACGAGATCTGGCATGTCGATACAACGATTATTCCACTACTTGATGGAACACGAACTTACGTTCATGCGGTCATCGATAACTTCTCACGCCGCATACTTGCGTGGAAGGTGTCCTCAACTTTCGATCCAAGCATCACGGCCGAACTGCTGCTAAACGCCGCGGGCAGCTTGGTCGATGAAAAACCAACCCTTCTCGTTGACGGCGGCGTCGAGAACTTCAACTGTGCCGTTGATAAGCTCGTTGATTCTGGACTTCTCAAACGGCTTCTTGCTCAAACCGACATCTCGTTCTCCAACTCACTAATCGAATCTTGGTGGCGAGCACTCAAGCATCAATGGCTATTCTTGAACACGCTCGACACTGTTGGCAAGCTCGAGAAGTTGGTCGCATTCTACGTGGACGAGCACAACATGCGTCTCCCCCACTCCGCGTTCCGTGGTCAGACTCAAGACGAAATGTACCTTGACACCGGAGACCATATCCCCAAGGCACTCGAATTCGCAAAGAGAGCCGCACACCAGTCTCGGATGGAAGCGAATCGACAAACGACCTGCTTAACTTGCGTGCCGCTCGAGTTGAACTGACGACCAAAGCTGCGTATTGAGAACAATTCTCGTCGCCAACTGAGGTCACTTCAGACACTTCTCGCTTGACCTCGATAATATAGAGCCCCGTGTGCGTACCCTATCCCTAAACAACCGTACGGTTCAAGCACCGTCCTCGATCCTCGCCAGTATCTTCCAAATCACGACCCCATGCATTTCGATTGACGAGAACTCGCGCATGACCGTCCAAAATGTCCCTGCGGATAGCACGGCGCAATAAAAAGGCCGCTCCGAAAGGCGGCCTCCAACAGATGAACACATCAGAAAGTGATCCCAGACGGAGTCACCCGCGCCGAATCCCACACCAAGAACAACCGCTACGGGCAGTCGGTGATTAGGAGCGGGTATGCCTTCAACTTCACAGCGTCAACACAGAAGATGACGTCGCTAATTCTCGTCGAACTGGACTGCGGGTTATTATTGATGACGAACACGTGATACTCAAGGACCGCTGCCAGGGTTTGCTTTACAACGTCAACCGTCGTGACGATGTCGGTAACGTTCACCAATAGGTCGTCCTGTGCGTTCGTGTTGCCGAACCGAGCCGTTGTAACGCCGACCTCTGCGGAGACACTCAGGCAAGCCGGTTCGTTCCCCGCGCAACTCGGCGCAAGATGTGCTACGGTGTAGGCGGAGTCTGGAATCACAGCGGGGCTAATGACGAAGACTGACTCGCCGCCGAACAGCGCGCCCCAATCTGCATATTCAGGCTCACATCCAAGGGTTGCACACTTGTATGACGTAGAGAATGCCGGCGAGCTCACACAATCCGTAACTGGAAGACCATTGCCGTCAAGAAGACGGTTCAGGTAACGAACGTCGCCCTCTTGGCTGCTATAGTCCAACTGATTCGTCGGCTGAGGGTCAGCTGGGTGGTACAGCGATGAGAGCGTGACACGGTAGGCCGTGTCCGTGCCAGCGCTGGAGCTTGGAAGAACGAGTTCGACAAAGCGTTGAAGTTGGAGATCACCGGCGATGGGCGGATCGGGTACGGAGACGGCGCCGCATTGGAAGGCTCCCCACCAGGTGCCCCAGACGCCGGAGCCGTCTGTGCAGGCGAGGGGGCTTCCGGAGGGTGTTTTGGCGTACTCCTGCAGTGTCCAAAACGTGTCGTCGTCAAGCGGATCGACCACGGTTGCACTGTAGTCGCCCCAGCGGTTTCGTGTTCCATCAGAGGTCTTGAGGTAGTGCCCCTCTCCGGCCTTGAGCAGCGAGACGGGCTGCATCGTGCCAAGCGGATCGGAGGCCTCTCGCGCAGTGAAGTATGCACTCGCAAATGTACTTGTGCCAGCACCGGAGAAGCCAAGGGCGGCGCAGTCACTGGCGTTGACCGCGATCGACGGGAAGAAGTAGGCGCGCGTGAGGTTCGATACACGTCCCTGCTGTGTGGGTGCGCCACCAGGGAACGTAGACGCTGAACTTGGATCAATCTGGTACCAGGCGATCTCTGCCTTGGAGGGGGGCGCCGAGTCGGTGACTCCTGACCCCGCTCCTACGGTATGCGTGAACCAAAGCTGCCCGTTGCGCCAGACGACATCCTCTACTCGTGTGTCGCCGCCTGCGATAATGGTTTGCGAACAGCTTGGTTGCGAGGCACCGGAGAGGTTGAAGTTATACTGCTGAAGTTCAATGAAGTCAGAGAACCCATCTGTGCCGCAACCAATTGCGGCGGATGCTCCGACGCCGGTGATGGGTTTCACGCCGGCAAAACGTCGGGTGCGCGTTGCGTTATCCAACCATCCTTGGTCAACAATAAAGTTTTCCCCCGTCGCCGGAGTTTGGCCGAAGGTGTGGGTCGGTTGGAAAGTAAAGGCTCCCGTCGAGCACGGATCATGGACGAGCGCGTAATCAACGCCCTGGACGAGCGCACCGCCCCCGCCCGCGCCGCCACCTGTAAGGCTGGCCTTGTCGAATACCCAAACGTCTGCGTGAACGAACGACGGTGCTGCTCCGACCGTGAACATGTTATTGCTTACTACGACGTTGTTGGGATCGACGCCCAACCCTGGGAAATCCGCCCAGTGATTCGTGTGGGTCGGGCTGACGTTGGCGCGGACGGCGTATAGATTCCAGCCCAACGTCGGATCGCTGGTTTGCGATATTCCGATGAGAAGCCACGCATTGTTCGTGCCATCCCCGTTGTTCGCGTTGCCGTCGCAAACGGTAACCCAGCGATCGGAGTATTGATCGTAAAGGACTTTCGGGTCAAAAACGCCGCTCGCCGGGCTTCCCGGGGTCGTGCCGAGGGCCGACCAAAAGGACTGGAGAGTCTGCTGTGCGATGGCCGGTATGCCTGAGCGCGTATGCATCGACACACCTCCATTGAGCGTGGACATCACGTGATTCGGCCCGACCGCTCCCATCGTGTCCGGGGGTATCCATCCCGTATCGCTCATTCCGGCAAAA
>JAJDDZ010000051.1 GCA_029260025.1 Phycisphaerae bacterium
GTCGATCTCCACGTTTCAGGCGGGGTCGAATTTTTACATTGGGAATCACTTAGGGGCAACGGGGCGGTATGTTCCGTTGGTACGGGGCCATGAGACGCCGGCTTTTGAGCGGCGGGATGCGATGGTGCTGGCTGAGCGGACGGTGGGGCGGGAGTTGAGCGGTCCGGAGGTCTCGCGGTATTGGTTTGGTCGGACGTGGGATGATATTCGGGCGGATCCGGTTGGTTGGGTTCGGTTGGTAGGGTTGAAGCTGAGCATGGTCGTGAACGACTACGAAGTCTCTGATGCGGAGAGTGCGATCGTTTATGCGGATTCGTCCTGGGTGCTTTCTGTGCTTGGGCGTTTTTCCCGGTTTGGGGTTTTGTTTCCGTTGGGATGTTTGGGGATCGTTCTGAGTTGGCGGCGGTGGCGAGAACTTTGGGTTTTCTACGCGCTGCTTGTTTCGATGATCTTGGCTGTGGGAGCGTTTTACGTCATGGCGCGGTATCGGTACCCGCTTGTTCCGCTCTTGATTCCGTTCGCTGCCTTCGGTGTTGTTGAAAGTGTTCGTCGCGTCCGGGCGGGGGATGCAGGGACGATTGGGGTCGGCGTTTTCGCATCGGTTCTGGTTTCGGTTTTCTGTTGGTGGCCTATTCATGATCGGGGGCGACTTGATGCGCATGCCTGGATGAACGCGGGAGTTGCACACGCGCAACTCGGTGAACTTGATTCTGCGACTCGTTATTTTCGATTTGCTGTTTCCGAAGATGCGGGGTCGGCGGAGGCGCATAACAATTTGGCGCAGGCGCTTGCGATTGGTGGCGACTTTGGTGGGGCTGTGCTGCATTACGAGGCTGCGCTTTTGATTGAGCCGAGATTGATTGGCGCGAACTATAATTTTGGGGTGGCGCTTGAGCAGCTTGGGCGCGGGGACGAGGCGCTTGCGCAGTATCGTCTTGCTGTTGAGGTTGATGGGAATGATGTGGAGGCGCGTGCTGGGGTTTTGCGGTTGGCGGGGGGTTGATGGTTTGCGTTTGGGATTTTGTCTCGTTGCCTGCCGGTTGAATTTTCATTTCTTGTTGCTCCTTTGCTTCTGATGGATCCAGAATGGGTTGAGGATGGGTTTGTTTTTTGGCGAATCGCTGATTGGTGGTCGTGGGGAGGGGCAAATGGGTTTGTTTGTATGTTTTGTTGTTTCGGGAGTGGCTGGGGAAACGTCCAAAAGTCGAAACGTCGAAAAGTCCAAACCGGAAGTCGGAACGGGTTTCGGGGATCTTTGGTGTTGGCGTTCATTTGTTTTGTTTCGTTCGCGCGGTCGTTGCGTGGTCCTTTCTAGGTTAATAACTTGACGGGTGATCGGTTAAGGGGATTTCTTAAGCGATCAGTGGGTTAGGGGCGGGAAAGGGGGTTGTGGTGGTTTGATTGCGTTATAGGGGTGCTTCCGAGTGGTGGTTGGGAGAACGAACCAACTGCCCCACATGGCTAAGAATCTCCTTGATTCTGTGGACGTTCATTGCTAGACTGCACCCGCACGTCAAGCTAGCTTGGTAGGAGAGCATATGAACGGAAAATCTTGCACGGTTCTATTGGCGGCCTTTTTAGTCTTGGCGGGGCTTAGCGCGACCGCGATGGCCGAAGTCACGTTTGAATGGGTGACGGTTGGACACGTGGGTAACCCGTCTGATCCGGAAAACGATGACGACATTGAGGGCATCGGTTCGGTCGGCTACATCTATCGTATCGCCAAGCACGAGGTGACCAACGCCCAGTACGCAGAGTTTCTCAACGCGGTGGCGGTTACCGATCCGAACGCACTCTACACGCCGGAACAGGCTGTGGAGGGCGGGATCAGTCGTAGTGGCATTTCGGGCAGCTACGTCTACACCGTTAACGCCAACATGGGCAACAAGCCGGTGAACTTCATTTCATTCGTCAAAGCGATGATGTTCGTGAACTGGCTGCACAACGGTCAGCCGACGGGCGCTCAAGGTCCAGACACTGTCTATGACGGTGTCTACACCCTCGTCGATGGGATTTCCGAAACTCGGAACATTGGTGCGACGTTTTTTGTACCGACGGAGAATGAGTGGTACAAGGCGGCATACCACCAGCCGTCAATCGACGGCGGCGACACCGACAACTATTGGTTGTACCCCACGGCGAGTAACACTGCACCGACTCCTGCTACTGCGAGCGCAACCGGTGACATCAGCAATCCTGGAGCGAATGTCGCCAACTATAACAATGCCGCGAATTGGGGTCCCGGTAGCGGCACCCACGTAACGACTGTTGGGTCCGCGGGCGCGCTGAGCGAGAGCTACTGGGGCACTCTTGATCAGGGCGGGAACGTAATTGAGTGGAACGAGAAGTCGGCGAATGGATGGCGCCACCTTCGGGGCGGGGATACCGCCTCTCAGACTCTGCACCGTTGGTCGCATAATGCAAGTGGAGTTGCGGCGCCGTTAGACGGGTGGCAGAATTCGGGGTTCCGCCTCGCTAGCCCAGTTCCGCCGTCTCCGGTTGTGCCGGCCGTATCGGAGTGGGGAGTGGCGGTTGCGTTCCTCGGACTGATTGTCCTCGCAACGATAGTGATGCGGCAACGGAAGCATTCCCCCGCGGTCGGTTAGAAAAACGGATCCATCATAAACGGGAGTGGCCCTTTTTGCCCGTCCGAATTGTGGCCGCAAACAGGCTCGGTGCAACGCTCCGATCAACCAAGACTCCAAGCTCGAAGCGCAGCAAGCCGGCGGCAGCGCGATTCATATCTACGACACCTACAAGGAACGCGTCTGGGATTTGGATTAGATGACGAGCAGGTCGCGTCGATCCGTCTCTCGTCCGGCGGCGATCTGCTTGAGTAAACACTTCAAGATGCCAACTACAATGTCGTCGCGCTGGGTGTTGGGCCGATGACCCAACCTATGTGGTAATAGCGTGGCCACGCGAGCGTGGAGGCCGTCCGGGAATTATATTGTGTCGAGTATCCATTGGATAGTTCCGTTTTTGCCCCCGTTTCGGCAGTGGTATCGCAGTAGCAACTGGTATACGAACATGGCCACTGCGATTTGCGTCGCGTTGTTCATGAGCCCACGATGCCAAACCCGTGCATTCAGGTCGAACTTCGCTTTGAACCATTCATTGAAGGGTTCGATTGTTTTCTTTCGGCGAGCGTAAATCTGGCGTCCTCGGCGGCTCTTATACAGGACGAGTCGTTTCGCACGCCGCTTACGAAAGCGCTCGCGTTGGCCTCGATGGACGGTTTTTCCTATTGGCGAGCTGTGGGAGCGCGGTGCGGAGGCATTCTAGTAGGTCACTCAAGGCGTCTTGGGGTTTTTCTTTGGTTTGTGGCTGCTTCTGCTGCGCTTCTCAGTAGGATCGCTACTGTGACTGGTCCTACTCCGCCGGGGACTGGGGTTAGGACGCTGGCAATTTCTTTGACATCTTGGTAGGCGACGTCGCCTACTACTTTTCTGTTTCCGTTTTCGTCTTTGATTGAGTTTATGCCCACGTCGATGATGACTGCGCCTTGCTTGACGTGTTCGGGGCGGATCAGGTTTGGCTTGCCTACTGCAACGATCAGGATGTCTGCGTTTTTTGTGTGTGATACGAGGTCTTTGGTTTCTATGTGGCAGGATGTTACGGTGGCTAGTTTTTGTAGTAGGAAGAGTGAGACTGGTCTTCCTGCGATTGCGCCTTGTCCTACAACTACGGCGTTTTTTCCTTTTGGGTCTATGTTTGCTTCTTCCAGGATGGCCATGACCGCGAGGGCGGTGCATGGTGCGATGATGGGAGCGTCGTAGAAGAGCAAGCCGATGTTTGACGGGTTAACGCCTTCGACGTCTTTGTAGGGGTCGATGCAGTATTGGATGGCTGGGGTGTCGATTCCATCTGGTAGTGGTAGGTTTAGTAGTATTCCGGTGACTGATGGGTTGTTGTTTAGCTGTCGGACGAGGGCGCGGATGTCGGCATCTTTGGCGTCTTGTCCGAGTGAGTGGAGGCGGTATTCGATGCCAACTTCTTCGCAGCGTTTGCGCTGGGAGCGTGCATAGATTTCACCTGCTTGGGGGTCTCCGACCATGATGGCGTCCAGGCTGACCCTGATGCCGTCTTGTTTGAGTTTTGCGACTCGGGTTGCGGTTTCTTTTTTGATCCGCTGTCCTAGTGTTTTTCCGTCTATGATTTTGGTCTGGGTCATTGGGGGTTCTTCGGTGTTGGGGCGTCTTCGGTTCGGGTGTTCGAGCAGGCTGCAGCCTGCGGTTCGGTTTTTACTTGTTCGACATTGGGGGTGATACCATTTTCGTTGTTTCGACGCCAGTCTGGATTCTCAGGAGGGCTGGTTTTGGGGCGTATCTCCAGTAGGCGAGAGATACGATTGCACCGACGATTGCTGTGATTAGCAAGGCTCGTTTTGCTCTTTTGATGACTGCTTGGAAGTTCGTGGCGCGTTTAGGATCTCCAGCGAGCGCGGTTAGAAAGCTGACCCGGTAGGCGATGGATGAGTGTCGCCAGCTTTTTTCTTCGCGGGGGATTCCGTTTAGGGATGCGACGCGGTCTAGGGCTGAGGCGAAGATCTGTGCTCCGGTTGCGCAAACTGCGGCGGTGTGGGAGGGGTGTGCGGGTTTTTCGTCGAGGTGGAGGCTGCAGGGGGTCTTGCAATTTTCGGCGGTTGGGGTGACGCAGAAGGCGCCGAAGGTGTCTGCTTGTCTTTCAAATCTGCGGGATAGCCATCCGAACCCCAGGCCCCAGATGATGAGGGTTGAGACGATCCCGATTGATTGGATTGTCAGGATGGAGAGGTTGAGGGATTCTGTTACGAGTGAAAGGTGGGCGAGTCCTTCCATGATGGCGGCGACGATGAGCCATCCAACGAATGCGAATAGCAGGAAGTTGGGGATGTGGTTGTGTCGGATGTGTCCTGCTTCGTGGCCAAAGACTGCTTCGATCTGTTCGTCGGACATTGCATCGAGTAGTGCGTCCGAAAGGAGGACGTATCGGACTTGTGGAATGATGCCCATGACTGCGGCGTTTATCATGAGGTTGTCTGTGTTCCAGATGAGTATGTCTTTGGTGCTCAGGTTAATTCTGGTGCATATGTTTTCGAGTTTTGTTCTTAGGGGGCTAGGTTGTATGGGGGTTGTGTGCCAGATTCTGACGAGGAGGAGTGGTGCGAAGAGGAATATTGATCCGGCGATTGCGCCGAGTAGTACGTCGGGGGCCCACCATGCTCCGAAGAGTTTTGTTATTGCGGCGTCTCTTCCTCTGACGATGTTCGATCCGAACAAGATGCAGGTTAGTGGGACTGCGACGACAAGTAGGTGGTGTCTGATATTGAAGTCCAGGTAGGATCGGAGTTTCCATTGGGGCGGGGAGTTTAGGGGTTCTCTTTGTGTCGGGCTGATGAATGGGTCGCTCAGTCTTGCTGCGCGTTCGGTTGGGAAGGCTATCAGCCAGAGAGTTATTGCTCCTGCAAAGAAGGGGGCTAGTACGATTAGGTCCGCGAATACCTGTAACTCAGGCGCAACTTGATCGAGGTGGAACCAGTCGGGCCAAGGGGTTGTCAGTACGGCGAGAATGAAGCCGATGGTTAGTAGGACTCTGAGGATGAAGGTTGTCTTGTGATGAAATTGTTGCGCGATTTTTGGCGCGTTTGGGTTTCGTTTGAGTAGATGTCGCGTTCTTGCACCTGCGAGGGATGCTAGAAGTGCGAGTAGTGGGATTTGGCCTAGGACGGCGGCGGCGGTCTGCCACGATCCAGTAACAAGTTTTGGCCAATCGTTTGGACCTTCTGCGTGCCAGAAGAGTGATGCGAAAGCTATGATCGTGAACAAATGCATGCGTGGTCGTCGGTTATCGGTTTATGGCGACTTGATTGTGGGTCGCAGTTTGATTTACAATAGGCCCGTCGCCTGTTGTATCAAGGGCTGGTTTTTTTATGCGTCATTGGCAACATTTTGACGAGTCTTTGTAAGCTGTTGATGCGACTGTGTCTTTGTTGGGTTGTATCCTGAATTTGACTGATTGGAACGTGGAGGACGATCGATGTTGATGAATATTCGTAAATCTATGGTGGTTGCTCTGCTCTTGCTGGGGATCGCGACGGTTTTTTCTTCGCGTTTGCTTGCGGATGACGTTCCGCAGTTGAAAGGCGAGAAGAATGCGATGATGCAGGCGACGGGTGCTGATAGTGCAGATCCTCCTTTACGTGTTTGGCGTCGGACGCGGTCGTTTATGCAACTTGAGCGTGGGATTCTCGAGGGCGTTAAGCTTGATGATGCCCAACGTGAGACGGTGAAGAAGGCGTTTGCTGATCTCTATGGCCGGATGAAAAGTAACCCGTCGAACGCCGGTTTCACAACTGGGGTATACTCTGCGTATACTCCCGCGGAGCTCAAGGTTCAGAGGGCGCGGGTGAAGGCAGCTGAGAGTGCTGGTAAGAAAGACTTGGTAAAAGTCCTCGAGGCGGAGATTGAAAAGCATACGGTTGGGACAGCGGCGAACTTCAGGCCAGTTCCTGAGGACATCCTCCCTGAATTGGCTGCCCAGATGAGGGGTGAACAGATCGTTGCTTTTCAGAAGGTTTCTGCTCGTTGGACAGCGTTGAAGCCACGCGGGCCAATTGATGGTCCTATCCGGATGCTGATTCGCGGGATCAAGGATCCTGAATTGGGACTGAGTGCCGAGGATCAGGCGGCTGCGTATGCCATTCTCGGTGAAGCGCAGACTGAGTCGCGCAAGGTACACAATCAAGCCAACATTGCGAAGTATTCTGCTCAAGCACGTGAGAAGATTCTCAAGTTGTTGAAGGGAGAGCAACGTGCTCATTATGACAAGACTATTAACGCCTTGGCTGCGGACCGAAAAGCTGTTCGCGAATACGCGGCGAAGTGGTTCGGGAGTCGTGGTCGGGTTATGCCTAGCCATCTTAGTCAGCCCGTACCGTGGGAAAAGTAGAAGAGACTCTTGGGCTTAGAATGATGATGTTTCCGATTTTGGTTTTCCACCCGACTATGAAGATGGAGTTCGTTTTGATGACGAGAATTCGTAAAGTTTTTGCCATGCTTGTAATAATTTTTGCGGCGTCTTCTTGTTTTGGTGCGGATGGTTCTTCGCCACCCGTTCGAAAGATGGGTTCGCCGGAACATTTTGAATTGCGTGCAGCTTGGTTCTTGCAGCGGATGATCAAGGCTGATTTGTCTCTTGATGAGTCAAAATCGCACGCTGTCGATTTGATTTTTGCGGACTTCGCGCGTCGGACCGCGGAGCAACTGCCTCGACCCGTTTTGATTGCCTATCCAATCACTGATGGTCGGGATGGATCGACTGGAAAGCCCGGTATGATCGCCGCCAAGGGTGGGCAACACATTGAGGGCGAAATTCAGAGGGGGCCCGATGGCACTCCTGTTATGCTTGTTGAGAGTCTCCTGAAGGTCTTGGATTCCAGTCAGGAGGCTTCATTTCGTTCGACATTGCAGCGGTGGGCGCAAATCAAGCCAGAGCCGATTTCAATGCCGATTATTGCGATCATGCGATCTTCACGTGATCCGATGCTGAATCTTTCGTCGTCGCAGAGCGCGCAGTTTGAGGAGCTCTTTCGGACGAAGGGGCGGAGTGCCATGTCTTCACCAGTTGGTCGACCTGGTAGTAACCAACTTGATCCGCTGACTGAGGAGATTCGGAATCACATCGTCGGGAATCTTTCTCCTTCACAGAAGATACAGTTTGAAACAACACTCACGTTCTTGGAGTCAGAAGTTGTTGACTGGCTTGCTTTGAAGACAGGTGGTAACCATATCTACGCGGATGCTTTGCTCTTGTTAGAGGCGGAGGCCAAGAAAAAGACGAAATCGATGGGCGATTAGTTTCTCTTTCTTGGATGTGTTATCCGAAGCCTTCTTTCTTCGCAGCTTCGTTGTGGCTGCGGCGATGGGGGCGTGTTTTGTTGCTCTTCTAGTGGGCGGCCTTGTTATTGGGGCGGCCATCTTATTCATCTGCTTGCCTGGTTTTCTCTTTTCTGTTACGCCTTCGATATCGGTCTGCTTGGTTGGATCGATTTTTGGATGAGGTTTCGAGGAGAGTCGCGATGGATCGGTTTGCGTTTATCGAAACGGTGCGGGGGGTGTTTGGGTTTGTTGCTCGGGATTCGAAGCTGGTGGCGACGTATCTTCCGCAGTCTCGACGGGCGATACTTTGTTTGATTCGTGAGCGATTCGTTGATGTGATTGAAGACGGGTCGTTTTTGCCGAGGTTTCAGCGAGCTGTGGTTTCGTACTATGCCGGCGAGCGGGTTGGGTTTGTTGTTCCTGTTGAGTTGGGTGAACTGCCGCCTTATCGCCGAATTGTGCTTGAGGCTTGTCGTAAGGTTCCGTATGGGACGACTGCGAGTTATGCGGATCTTGCCCGGGCGACGAATAACCCGAATGCGTCTCGGGCGGTTGGTAGTTCTATGGCGAATAATCCTCTTCCTTTGGTGGTGCCTTGTCATCGGATCTTGTGTTCGGATGGTACGGTTGGCGGATTTTCTTCGCCGCTTGGTGTTCAACAAAAGTTGCAGATGCTACAACTTGAGGGTGTCGCGGTTGAGGGTATGCGCCGGGTTGGAAAGTCGCGATCTCGTGTTCACGCGGCGAAAGTTGCTTAGAAGATTGGATGGATAACGATGAGCGAAGTATCTCGGCGAGGATTTTTGCAGTCGGCGGCGGTGGTGGCAGCGAGTGGTGTGATTGTGCCCGCGATTGCGAAAGCGACTGGCGGTACGAACAAGCGTGGTCCGCTGGCGATTTCTAGTGCGAATGGTCTTCGTGCGACGGAGAAAGCGGCTGCGATGATTCGCGGCGGGGAAGATACGCTTGATGCTGTGATTGCTGGTGTGAATATCGTTGAGGAAGATCCGAACGATATGTCCGTTGGGTATGGCGGGTTACCGAACGAGGACGGGGTCGTTGAATTGGATTCTTGTTGTATGCATGGGCCTACTGCTGATGCGGGGGCGGTTGGTGCGCTGCGGAATATTAAGAACCCGTCTAAGGTCGCGCGACTTGTGATGCAGCGGACGGATCATGTTTTGATTGTTGGTGAGGGGGCGCTTCGGTTTGCTCGGGCGCATGGTTTTGAAGAAGTGAATCTCTTGACGGATGAGGCTCGTAAGGTTTGGTTGAAGTGGAAGGAGCGACACTCGGATCGGGATGATTGGATTGCTCCTGCGGATGAGGTTGATCCTAAAAAGAAGGCTGATGCGCTGGCGGGTCATCCTTACACTTACGGGACGATTACTTGTTGTGCGTTGAACGAAAAGAGTGAGCTTAGCGGGGTGACGACGACGAGCGGACTTAGTTACAAGATTCCCGGGCGGGTTGGGGATTCGCCGATTATTGGGGCTGGTCTTTTTGTTGATAATGAGGTGGGGGCTTGCGGGAGTACGGGGCGGGGCGAGGCGGTGATTAAGATTTGTGGTGCGCATACGGTGGTTGAAGCGATGCGACATGGGATGGATCCTGAGGCTGCCTGCCTGCATGCGCTTAAGCGGATGGCGGATCATACGAAGCTGCGGCGACTGTTGGATGCGAAGGGTCGCCCGAATTTTGACGTTAAGTTTTATGCGATTTCTAAGGACGGGAAGTTTGGTGGGGCGGCAATTTGGTCCGGGGCTAAGTTTGCTGTGCATGCGGATGGGGAGAATCGGTTGGAGGAGGCTGGGTTCTTGTATGAGCGGGGGGCGTAGGTTTTGCGGTTGGGAATTGAATGATGAAGGAAAGGTCGGGAGTGATGACGGACGGGCAATCGGAGGATTCGAGGTATCGTCTGAAGTTTCTGAGGATTCCGACGCCTCGTTTTCATCTGCTGTCACTCGTGGGTCTCGCGGTGATTGTTCTCTTGTGCGTGGTGATGGGTGCCATGTCCGTCGCTCTGGCGACGACAATGATTCCGACCCGGTTTGAGGTCTTGCGGGTAGTCGTCGTAGTTACTGGCGGTGCCTTGGGGTTGGCGGCCGCGATTTGGTTTTGGGCTGCGGGGCGTCATGATCGCTTAATGAGGGAATCAGCGGGTCGAAACAAGCGCTTGCTGCGAATCGTTTCGGTCCCCAGTTCCTCGGAGCGATTTCCTCACCGGCTAATTGAAGCTTCGTTGCGATCATTCAATCCATTTAAGAAGAAAGTTCGTACTACGACGCAGGGGATTCCGCCACGAAACTTGATCATTGTCGTATCGCTTAGCGATGTGGGTCTAATTCTGCCTACCCCTAGCGAAGTTGACTTGGAGCCAATCGAGATTTGTCCTGAGTCGGAGGCGATCTTCAAGAACAATGGTGCGCTTCTTGTTGGGGCGATCCGGTCTGGGGAGCTAAAAATAGCGACCGAGGTTGAGGTTGAGGAAGCTAAGGAGTCAGAGGTTGAGTGGCATCCGACAATTCGGCGAAGGCTTGCGCCTTTAGTTCCTTGGTTTGGTTATGCATTTTGCTTCTGGGTGGTTTTGGATGAGGTGATGAACGGAGGATTTCGCATGAAACTTTTGTACTTTGTTGGGGCAGTGATTCCGCTGAGTGCGTTTACTTATAGACTTTTCTTTGAGCGTCGTTGGTGGTTGGTTCCTGGGGGGCTTGCTTATCGGGAGGTGGCTGCTTGGCGCAGGGGGATGCGGGTTGGGTTGATTACGCCGGAGGATTCTTCGCTTGTGCTGGATTGGCGATCGGGGGATGGGTACTTGCATGACGGGAGTCGCGGTTTTCACTTTAAGTGCGGCGAGTATGCGGGATGGGCGATTGCTTGTATGTGGATGAGTACTGCGCGGCGGCGGACGCTTTCTGAGATGCGGTCTTTTTTTGGGGCGGATGAGGGTTGAATGCACCGGTTACAAACCGGTGCCACACAAGAGCACTGGCGGGCGAGCCGACAGTGGCGCCCGACGGGGATTCCGCCAGTGGCACTCGACGGGGGTTCCGCAAGTGGCATCTGACGGGAGAATTGGCGTTTGTCTTGATTGGGGGGCCTTGGACCGGATATCAACTTCCTTACGGTCGGTGCTCTGATTGGGGGATTGGTTGATTTCGTCTGCTGGAAGCCGGTGCCACACACGAGAAAGAAGTTTTCCAGCGGTCTGTTAGGGGGTTTTGGTCCAGGCGTTTGCGATGTCGAGGGCGTTTAGCATGCTTTTTGCTTTGTGGCGGGTTTCCTGGTATTCGTTTTTTGGTTCTGAGTCGGCGACTATTCCTGCGCCTACCTGTGCGTCGGCTCGCCATTTTCCGTCGGTCGTTGGTGTGAGGACCAGGGTTCTTAGGGCGATGCAGGTGTCCATGTTTCCTGCGAAGTCTATGTAGCCAATTGCTCCGGCGTAGGGGCCTCTTCTGAGGGTTTCTAGCTCGTCGATGATCTGCATTGCTCGGACTTTGGGTGCGCCGCTGACTGTTCCAACGGGTAGGACGCTCTTGATTGCGTCGAAGGCGGTTTTCCCTTTGGCTAATTTTCCTGAGACATTGCTGCAGATGTGCATGACGTGGGAGTAGCGTTCGATGGACATGAGGTCGTCGATTTTGACGGTACCAGGTTCGCAGATTCTTCCAAGGTCGTTTCGACCTAGATCCACTAGCATGACGTGTTCTGCTCGTTCTTTGGGGTCGTTTAGTAGTTCTGTTTCTAGTCCCAAGTCTTCTGCTTCGTTACGGCCTCTTGGTCGTGTTCCGGCGAGGGGTCTGCTTGAGACGGTGCGGTCTTCGAGGCGGCAGAGGATTTCTGGGCTTGCACCTACGAGTGTCACGGATGGTGACTGGACGTAGAACATGAACGGCGATGGGTTGATGACGCGTAGCGCGCGGTAGATGTCGTAGGGGGACGCTTTTGTGGTTGTTGAGAGGCGGTGCGAGATGACGACTTGGAAGATGTCGCCTGCGCGGATGTATTCTTTGCAGCGGTCTACCGCATCTTCGAACTGCTGCTCGGTGATGCTGCTTTCGTAGTCTTGCTTTGAGCCAGACGTTGTCGGGAGGGGTTTGATTGGGTCGGCGCGATCTACTTCTAGCTTGGCGATCATCTTTTTGATGCGGTCGCAGGCGGTTTGGTACGCGGCGCGTTCGGACTCGGCGCCGTCGAGATGGGCATGTGCGACTACGTGGATTAGTTTTTGAACGTGGTCGAAGATGACCATTTGGTCGTAAATGCCGAAGATTGCGTCCGGGAGGTTTCGGTCGTCTTTTGGGGGGGTGCCAAGTTTTTCGTAATGGCGGGCGATGTCATATCCTGCGTAGCCAACGGCGCCGCCGAGGAATCGAGGGAGGTTTGGTGGCTGGGCTACGTTGTATTGGGAGAGGAGGGTCTCCAGCTCTGCCAGGGGATCTACGTCGTCGATTTCGCGGGTACCGTTTTGGTCGGTGATCTTAACTTTGGTATTTTTTGCTTCGAAAGTGGCGACGGGGGATGTTGCGAGGAAGGAGTATCTTGCGATTTTTTCTCCGCCGATGACGCTTTCGAGCAGGAATGCGTGGTCAGCGCCCTCTACAAGTCTGTCGAAGGCAGAGACTGGGGTTAGTTGGTCGCTGAGTAAGCTACAGTAAACCGGTACTGTGTTTGCGGTTTTGGCGAGGCGTGCGAACTCTGCTGTGGATGGTTGAAAATGGAACATAGGGGGTGATGCTACAATCCGCGCCATGGGGCGTCAATTGGAAGCTCTCGCTTGAGTAGAGGTTCGGTTATACTGTCTTGTTGTGTTGCAATCGATTGATGGTGGTAGGGAATAGAGAGTGATGCGGCGCTTATCATGTATACGGTTTCAGTAGAGACAACGTTTTGTGCGACGCATCGGGTTTGTTTTCCTGATGGGACGCTCGAGCCCTTGCATGGTCACGACTGGCGGGTTTTGGCGGTTTTCGCGAAAGAGTCTCTTGACGATCACGGTATGGTTGTAGATTTTTGTGAGGCGGGGCGTGTGCTTGGGGAGGTCGTGGCGGGATTTCATCATGCGAACTTGAATGAGCTTGAGGTTTTTTCCGGAGTTGGTCCGACGGCTGAGGTTGTTGCGAGAGTGGTTTTTGATCGGGTTGTTGGACGTGGATTGGAGGCGCTTTCTAGCATTGAGATAACCGAAGCGCCGGGTTGTGTGGCGACTTATCAGCGTGAATTTTCCTAAAAAGTCGGTTGTACAGGTCTTGCTGGCGGTTTGACGATAAAAAGCGAGAGGGATAGAGTTAAATGCGGGGATGGATTTAGGAAATGAGGCGTGAGCAGCTTGCAATGTGAACGATGCCATCAAGCCAAGGCGACGGTGCACATCACCGACACGGTTCCTGAGAAGACCGAGCGACATCTGTGCGAGAATTGCGCGGAGTCTGAGGGTGTGATCGTTAAGCATCAGCATCCGACGACGAACGAAGTGTTGCAGCAATTTCTCAAGCACAAGGCGGCGTCGACGGGTCATGACGATCTTGTTTGTCCGAAATGCTCGCTTTCTTTTAACGATTTTCAACTCAAGGGGCAGCTTGGTTGTCCTCATGACTATACGGTTTTTCGAGAATACTTATTGCCGCTGATTGAGCGTGCGCATGAGGGGCAGGTTCGCCATATTGGGAAGGTTCCCAAGACGGCGGAGGCGACTGTTCATCGTCAGACGGATCTTGTTCGATTGCGACGCGAGCTTCGGGATGCTGTTGCCGGTGAGGATTATGAGCAGGCTGCGAATGTGCGGGACAAGATTCGGACGCTAGAGGACGCATGAATCTAGACGACTTAACCCGAGGTACTGGCGAATGGTTGCGCGGCGAAGGCCCACTGTCTGACGTTGTGGTGTCGTCGCGGATTCGCCTTGCGCGGAATTTGGCGGAGCGGCCATTCTTGACGACGGCTAGCGAATCTGATCGTACTGAGATATATCGTAGCCTTGCGAGTGACGTAACTGCGGCTGGCGACGATGATGCGATGTTTGTTGATCTGGATGAAGCGGATACGGTTGATCGAGATTTTCTTGTCGAGCGGAATCTGATTAGTCGTCAGCATGCGTCGGGGAACGGAAGTCGTGGGGTTTCGATTTCATCTCGTGAGACTCGATCGCTGATGATTAACGAAGAAGATCATTTGCGGATTCAAGGATTACGGTCTGGGTTTCAGCTTGATGCGATTTGGGAGGAGGTGAATCGAGCTGATGATGCAATTGCGGAATCATCGCCTTTTGCATTTGATTCTCAACTTGGATACCTCACTGCTTGTCCGACGAATGTTGGTACGGGGATCCGGGTTTCGGTGATGTTGCATCTGCCCGGACTTCGTTTGACGAAAGAGATCGAACGGGTTGCTCGTGCGGCGCGTGATCTGCATTTGGCGGTTCGCGGACTGCAAGGGGAGGGGACTGAGGCTGTTGGTGATCTTTATCAGCTCTCGAATCAGACGACGCTGGGAAAGACAGAAGCGGAGATTATTGGCGCATTTAGTACGTCTATCATCCCTCGGATCGTGGATTATGAGCGTGCTGCACGTGAAACGCTTTCTAAGAAGCAGCCTGTCCGCCTTGATGACAAGATTTGGCGTGCTTACGGGTTACTTTCAAACGCTCGGCGGATTTCAAGCGGTGAGACGCATACGCTTCTTTCTCCGCTTCGGATGGGTATCTTCATGGGTCGGTTTTCAAAGTTCGACGTGAAGCGTTGGAATGAGCTATTCTTGTTTACTCAGCCGGCGCATCTTCAGAAAGTGCATGGGGTGTCGATGGGTGAGCGGGAGCGGGCGATTGCTCGTGCTGATTACTTGCGCGATCGCCTTGAAGCGATTGATTAGTCGGACTGTGCGGGGTGGGATTTCTTGCACCGGTTACAAACCGGTGCCACACCAGTTCTCGGCGGGAAGATGCTGACGCCACACATGGAGTTTCTGGCAATATTCGGTGCTGCACTTCTTTGCTTGAAACCGTTCTAGAGGCCCATTAGTAGTTCCGAGACTTGCAGACCCAGGGCGTTGCTGATGCGGGCTAAGGCCCAGATCGAGGCGGCGTTTTTTCCGAGCTCTACTTGGGACAGTTGCGACGTTGTTAGGTCGGTTCGGTCGGAGAGCTGTCGGAGTGTCAGGTTTTGGGCGAGGCGGTGACTTCGGATGCGCTGTCCGATGAGTCGGTTCAATTCACCTTCGTTTGTGTATATGATTCCCATTTTCAAGCAAGCTCGGTCGATCGATTCAACGAGTTCTTCCTGCTTGAAGGGTTTTGCGATGTAGTCGCAGGAGCCGTGGCGCATTGTTTCGGTGGCGCTGTCGAGGTCTGGGTAGGCGGTCATGACGATGCAACTTGTGCGGTCATCTAGTTGCTTGATTTTTTCGACTACTTCGACGCCGTCCATTGTGGGCATGCGCAGATCGATAAGTGCGACCTGGAACGACTCTTCGGCGGCGACGGCTAGGGCTTCTTCTGGGTCGGTGTAAGTTTTTGGGTTGTAGCCATGATCCTCCAGGAGAGTGCCTATTGTTTTGCAGATTGATGGATCGTCATCGACTACCAATACTTTGATGTGATGCCTTACTGCCATTGCTTTCCTCGTCTGGTTTTCAATTTGCTGGCGCCGTGTGAATACTTGCGGGTCCTGCGATTGTCGTTTCGCGTCGCAGTCCTGCCACAGAGATAATCTGCCGAAGAATGCCATTTTTGTGGCACCTTCCTATGTGTCTCGATATCGACACACTTGCCGTCTCGACAACGCGCCATCCTCTGACCTCGGCAGGTATTTTTCTTAGCGGCACCTTAATAGTACTGTATCACTGGATGATATTCCAGCGATGAGCGAAAGATTCTCGTAAAATTAAGGCGAGGGTGCTATTTTGTCGTTTTGTGTCTGGCAAATAGTGTTCGGTCGAATGTCCGGGGGCTGGTGATAGTCATATCATTCGTGGCGGATTCTCTATTTCGATTCGAGGGTTTCTAGGTCGACGGTGACGGTCTTGAGGGCGGATTCGAGGATCAGAAAGACTCCTGGTTGGGTTGGGGTGGCGGCAAATCGGGCAGTTTCTCCTGAGACCTTGTCGGTTTCGGGTGAGATGTTGAGGGTCCAGGTGGTGCCGCCCATGAGGGAGAGGGAGATCTCGGTTGCTGGGGCGTCTAGGCTGTGCTCTGACGGGGGGGCGGGGGTGTGCTGGATGTAGGTTGCAGCGCTTAGGTCGAGGATTTGCTTGAGGAGGGTTTTGACCTTTTCTTGATCGAGGGGAAGGTCGGGCTCGGTCTGGTAGTTCCACTTTGCGTTTGTGAGGGCGAAGGCGTGTTCGTTGTCTGCTTGGGAGACGGTGAACGCGGTTACGTCTTCCTCCTTGGCGGAGGAAAGCCTTGTGGATCGGAATTCGGAGTTTAGGCGGTTGTAGTCATCGGGTTTTAGCTCGTAGATGGTTGGGCGATCGTCGCGTTTTAGGTAGTGCTTTCCGTCGTGCTCTGTGGCGGCGAAAGCGACTGTTGGCGTTTGGTTGGGATCGGTTTCGTTAGATGTAATGAGAATCTTGATCTTCGGGGCGTGCAGTCCGAAGGCGGTTATTTGGCCATCGTTTGCTACGACCGCGCTTGCGTTGAATTTTGCAAAGGTTGAGGCAAGTTCGGTTAGCTTTTGGTTGTTAGCCTCAGCGATGACGGGCGTGGTCATTTGCCATTGGGCTTCGGTTCGTTGGAAGGTCGTGGCGGGGTTGGTGTCGCCTGGGTCTTGGTTGCGTTCTATTTGGATTGAGGTGATGGCGTTTTGGTTGAGTGAGAGGATTTCTCGGTCGCGGTAGCTGAGCGGTTTGTTGAGAAGGGTGCTTACCTGACTTGTTCGCACTTTGGCGATTGAGGATGCGCTATTTTTTTGGAGGTAAATGAGGCGTTTTGTTTTTGGGTCGGTGTGGTTTCCGATTTTTATTTGCAGTGGGCCTTCCACGCCCGGGGCGGTGATTGCGATTGACGCCTGGGGGTTTTGGAGTCCAAAGTCGGCTAGGTTTTTTCCCTTTGTATCGACGAAGGCTACGGCGTTTAGTGATTTAACTGCGGCGAGGAGCTTTGTTAGTTGTGATGGTTCGACTT
>JAJDDZ010000052.1 GCA_029260025.1 Phycisphaerae bacterium
AGTTGTCCATTAGCCCGTTACTCGAGAAGCCCTTTTCGCGTGGCAACAGGTGATAGAGGATCCCCGCCGGCACGAAACGCGCGCCCTCCACCGGCGAGTCTTTCTTGATGGTGTAGTAGACGGGCCGACGCGCGTTTCTAATGAGCCAATTGGCCTCGCTTTGAGTCGTCTCCGCTGGCCGCGCTCGCACGAGTTCGGGATCCACATACCCATACTTGTCGGCAAGCGTTACGTCCGGACGCTTCTTCTCGACGAGCAACAGGTAGGTCAGTGGGAAGGTGTTATGATCGCCGGTCGGGAACAGAAGCGCATTTCGCATCGAACAGCGCAAGAGGTTCTCCGCGTGATCGTAGGCGTACCAGTAGTTCGAGTAATCGCAGTGTTTCCAGTTTGTTGTCAGGGGTGCGAACGGAATGAGACATGCGAAGACGATGCCCGTCCGACGGGGCCAAACGTCTCTTCCCGATTTCAAGGGGGCCGATTCACCCGACCCGATCCACTGACTGAGCGCCATCGCGAGGACCGGAAGTACGCCCAGTGGAATAGAGATTAGAAACACGCGCATCGCCCACTGCGAGGTGCGGTCGTCGCCGAAGTTCGCAAGAAGCGTAAATCCGCCCGCCGTTGACGCCAGCCAAAGCAGGGCCAATACGAAATGGCGACGCGCGTACCGCGCCGACCAGATCAGCGCCAGAAGACAGGCGGCAAAGCCAATTGGCGTCAGATCGTCATACAGACTTGCGACAACATATTCCAATTGATCCCACAACCGTGGCACGCTTCTGGGTTCGGCGACCTTCAACGGGCCGATCGCGCCGTACTGTGCCCGTGTCACATGATCCCAGAAGGCGTCCCACGTGGATGGATCGCCCCAGTTCATCGCTGGCGTCGTTGACGCGCGCCACGGCAGGAATGCGTAAGGCAGCAACCCGCCGGCAATCGCGAGCACTGAACTCGCGACGAGTCGTATGTTCAACAGAACTCGCTGGTCCAACAAGACCACCCAACTGCCGAGGGCCAGCGCACTGAGCCCAACCACATGCTGATTTGACAACCCGAGACCAAGGCAAAACGAGGCGCAAACCAGCGAACTGTTTTCTCGCATTCGCTCCCATCGCAGGACGAAAAACAACCCCATCGCCGTTAGCAAGCTGTTCAAGCTGTAGACTTCGGTGACGACGCTCTGAGTCCAGAACCATCGACTCCAAACCCAGAGCAAGGGAACGGTGACCGCGACGAATCGTGAAATCGGCAGTTGTCGCAGGGCGAGAAAAACGACCACTGCGCAAGTGCTACCGCAAACGGCTGAAAACAAGTTTGCCCGGTACGCGATCGATCCAAACGGGATTATCCGGACGAATATACCGCAAAGCATCGTCCAAAGCGGGTAGCCCGGCGGATGCGGAATCCCGAACTCAGCCGCAGCGGCAATCAATTCGCCGCTATCCTCCGCTGTGACGGTCGGCGCGAGTGTGAAGACATAGACTCCAAGCGAGACCGAGAAGAGTGCCACGCAAGCAATGGCGTCCTTCAAGCGAATTCGGCCAAATCGAGGTGTACTGCTTCCTGCCATACGCCAGTTCCGACCGCCTGCATGAATCACACCGCACTAGGCTGCGCCAGAGGATTCCGTCGACTTGTTCCGCATGCAAGGGCCATCCGGCATTTTGGATCTCGCGGCTTCGACCCTAGCACCCTAAGCGAACCACCATAATCTCGGAACCCCAAAATGGCGTCAAGACCTGTGTGTTCTCCAGTGCGATGAGTGGTTTATGACTCCGCTGCCGCGGCGTCTCTTGGCACTGACCTTTCCTGCCCGTAGTGTACAAGAACTCGAATGCAGAACTTTGGCCACGAGTTCTACGCTACAATCTTCCAATTGGCTGACCAACAAACTCGCAACGCTAGAGCCGGCGCGCGGTGATCGATTTACAGGCTATCATTCAATCAATACGGCATCTCGGTCATGCCGCGTCGCGATAGTAGTATCGAAGAACACCGCCAAGCCGTTCACGACATACGACGCTACCGTACAACGATCCGACGTCCGCAAGCGGCTCGATCTGGCGATTCTTCAAACCTTGGTGATTTCGTTCGTGATGATAGTATGCAACAAATTCATTGATTGCCTGACGAAGTGATCTCTCACCGAAAAAGATCATCTGACGCAAACACGACTCCTTGATCATCCGAACGAACCGTTCAGCGAACGCGTCCAGATTTGGAGAGCGCGATGGCAGTCGGAAAACCTTCACGCCTACCTGCTTGAGTAGTTCTCTGAATTCATGCGTGTAGAGCGAGTCACGGTTTAGGATGATATAGCGCATGTCGGCCACGGAACCGTCGAAGGGATCTGCCAAATTGCAACCCATCTGTTTCATCCATGCGCCGAATGGACACTCGGATATGCCTGCAATGTGAACACGTCGGCTCGATAGGTCCATGCAGAAAAACACACAGTATCTAGTCAAACTAAAACACGGCCAAGCTTCAACTGTAAAGAAATCAGTTGCTGCAATCGAGCCCCAGTGGCTCTTGAGAAACGTGGACCCCGGCATGCGCTTTCGCCGTTCTGGCGCAGGAACTAGGCCGTTCTCCTTGAGTATGTTACGGACTGTTTCGCGCGATGTGACGTAACCTAGAATTGAACAGCACTCCGCGAATCGTAGTGTACACCCAACCTTGGTTTTCCTGGGCCATCCGAACCATTAGTTTGGGAATCTCATCGGCGACGCGCGGGCGTCCTGGAACTCGCTTGGCGGTGCCGTCGTATTTCTTCGCGATGAGCTTGCGGTGCCAGGCCAAAATGGTGTTTGGCGTTACGATCGAGGCGACCTCACGAAGCACCCGGTTTCCCAAAGCCTCTCCCTTCACAGCCAGGCGCCGGCGTTCATCATCCGTAAAGCGAAGGCGCTTGCCCATGAGTTTGGACTTGAGGACCCAGTGCTCTTCCTGGATGTAGGCTTTTGCGTCGAGCTGATGCCGGTTGACCCAGCCAGAAATACGAGAAGCAGTTTCCAGGCTTAAGATGCGTTCATTCGGCCTATTCTACACCGAAATCGGCAGCCAAAAACCGTTGGAACGCGGTCAGTAAAGCGTTTGAATATTTTAACACTACGACATTCCGCCCATTCTAGGCGGAACCGACAAGGATGTGGAGCATGTATGCGACTAAAGATAACGCGAAGAATTGCCCGGAAGCAATGATTGTTACATGGGCCGAACAAAGACACCCCACGCGAAAGCCCAAAGAGTCCCGGCGAATAGCACGGTGGACCAACACACCCGTTAGTCGTTGGAACACGGCCAGTTAGGCGCATTTGAGTTCTTGGACACTGGCGAAAAAGACCTTGAATCGACGACGTCGAAGTCATAGAATAGCCCCTAGAGCGTTCGGGCAGGCGCCATCTGGGATATGTCCGTTCATTGGAGTTTGATGTGATCTCTCATCGGCGAAGGCAACGTGTCGGAGTTGGCGCGCTGGCGCTTGTAGCGTGCATGGCGCCGATTGATGCGCAAGCGCAGTGGACTGTCGTGAACCTGCACCCGACTGGAGCGGTCGAATCTCGTTCGTTCGGAACCTACCAGTCACAGCAGGTGGGGGAAGCGGACTTCGGCACCTCGCACGCCAGCCAGTGGTCCGGTGCATCAAGCACCTGGACCGACTTACACCCTAGCGGAACCAGTTCCGGTTTGGTGGACACATTCGAGAGACACCACGTCGGCACCGTTCAGATCAGCGGTTCCGGACACGCCTCTCTTTGGAGTGGATCGCCGCTAGCCTGGGTGGATCTCCACCCCGCCAGCGCGACCTTTTCGTCGGCCGAGCGCGTCGGCGGTCATTCCGCGTTTCCTGGTCTTATCCGCCAGGTTGGAGGCGCGTTCGTCGCTGGTGTGCACCGGGCGAGCATGTGGACCGGATCGGCGGCGTCGTGGGTCGATCTCCACCCTGCGGCTGCCACGTTTTCAATTGCCTACGATGTCGATGACGACGAGCAAGTCGGCATGGCGATAATTGGGGGATCTCCGACGGCCAGCTTGTGGAACGGTACATCTGCATCCTGGACTTCGCTTCACCCGGTAGGCGGCGTCACGTCGACCGCTCGCGGTGTCCACGGCGGGAAGCAAGTCGGATCCGTTGACGTAGGAGCTAGCACGTTTCATGCGAGCTTGTGGTCGGGAACCGCCGCATCCTGGGTTGACCTTCACCCGGCCGCGGGGTCGTCGTCTGAAGCGCATAACATCATGGGAAGCAGGCAAGTCGGTGAGGTTCGAGTCGGGGGGATTGCACACGCAAGTGTATGGAGCGGAACTGCCGCAACGTGGGTAGACCTGCATCCGGTCCTCGGTCCTCAGTACATCGGTGGGTCGTCGGCTGCATACGGAATTTGGATCGACGGAGCGACTACGTATGTGGCGGGCTACGCATTCAATACGACGCTTTCGCAGTATGAAGCCATTCTTTGGGTCGAAACTTCGCCGCCTGGAAATGACGACTGCGTTTCTGCACAGTCAATACTGAGCGGCACGACGCTGTTTAGCAACGTGGGCGCGACCACGGACGGACCGGCCGAACCAACCTGTCCCCCACCCAGCTTCAATGGAATTGATGATAGCGACGTTTGGTTCGAGTACGTAGCGCTTTGCGAAGGAAACGTATCGTTTGAGGTCTTCCCCGGAAACTTCGATACGCTCCTCGGCGTTTACTCCGGGATCTGTGGTGGCCTGCTGCTCGACTGCGGATCGGCGTCATTGGGTGGCCCCCATTTTGCCACAAGCGTGCCCGCGATTCCCGGCGAGAACTTCATCGTTCGCCTCGGCGGAATACCTGGCGCCCAGGGCGTAAGCAGTATCAAGGCTCAGTGCATACCTTCGATCGGCGCCTGTTGCGAATCAACCGGTGTATGCACGCAGGGGGCACCTAGCGCGTGCCAGTCGGTAGGCGGAACTTATCTCGGAGACGGCACGACCTGTGCGCCACTAACCTGCCCGCCGCCCGCGCCGCAGATCGACTTCGCATCTCCCTCGGCCGTGGGCACGGGTTCCTTCCCCGTGGCTGTGGCGGCGGGTGACTTCGACAAAGACGGAGACAACGACCTTGCGGTGTGCGACCTGACCGGGCAGACCGTCACTGTTCTTCAAAACAACGGCAGCGGCACGTTTCAATTTAGCTATGCGTTGTCTATGGGAAACGTGTCACAACAGGACCTGGTGGCGGCGGACCTCGACTCTGACGGCGACCTAGACCTGGCCATCGCGGCTGAGGCGGTCGTTCTCGTTCGCAACGTAAACGGCGCGTTGGGCTCCTGGATCACGCACACGATCGGCGCGCCCGATGTCCGTTCAATCATGGCCGAGGACTTCGACGGAGATTGCACCGTCGATCTGGCCACCGCCAATCCAAACGCCCCCGGCAACTCTGTGGCAGTTCTCTTGAACGTCAACGGCGACTTCACTGCACCAACGGTGACGCACTACTCCGCGGGGTCGAATCCGATTGACCTAGCGTCCGCGGACGTTGATCAGGACGGTGACATGGATATCGTCGTCGCCAACGCGAGTTCCGGGGATCTCACTGTCCTTTACAACAATGGGGCTGGTAGCTTCGCGACTTCTATCACGCTCGCGACGGGGCTGGGGGGATGTTGTTTGACGGGGATTGCTGCGGGAGATCTCAACGGGGATCTCTATCCTGACGTGGTCATCACTGACTCGAACAGCACGCGGATTTCCGTCATGTACAACGATGGGGTGGGTAGTTTCTCGACACCGGTTGTCATGAGCGTCGGCAACTCTCCGTGGGATGTCAAGATCGCAGACTTGGATGGCGACGACGACAACGATATCGTTATCGCGATCACGAATTTTCCTTACCAGATTATGGTCCTGACAAACGACGGTAGCGGTGGTCTCTTCTCGCCACGGACCTTCAACGTTGGAGCCGGTCCTCAGAAGGTGGTCGTTGCCCACCTGGACGGTATGCAGGACGGCGCGATTGATGTGGCTGTGCCGTCGTCCGGTCCGGATGAGGTGTCCGTTTTACTCAACGTCAGTAACCAGGATTGCAACGCGAACGCGATGGATGACGACACAGAGTCGCAGAGCGCATTGAACTTCGTGATCACTGGGACTTCAAACGCCACGCCCTGTTCGTTCCGGGCGTACGGCACTGGATTCGACGTGCAAGGAGAGTTCTGTGCGCCGAGTGGGGCCGGTGGCGAGTCGTTTGTCGAAGACGCAATAGCGCGTTTGAATGAAGCGGCTTGTCCGGGAATCCGAGCTGAACGCATCAACGGACTCCCCAATGGGTTCACTGTACGCGCCCCCGGAAGCTCGCTGGACTTCTGTATCGGAAGTGCTCCCGGTCCGGCGACGTGCTGCTTCTCCAGTACATCAGTGTGCAGCTGCAATCCCGATATCGAGGAATTCTTCTTCAGCGGCAAGGACTGCAATGCCAATGGCATGGACGACACCATCGACCTCTATGTCGGAACTTCCACCGACCTTGACGGTAACGGAATTCCAGACCAATGCGAAGGGATCCCCAGCGTATCGGAATGGGGTCTTACTGTAATGGTGTTACTTCTTCTGATCGCCGGAACAGCCGTTCTCAGGCCACAGGGGTTTACGGGATGAGGTAGTCCGTGGTGCTGTTCGTCCTGAAATCTGAGACATTCGTCATATCCTTTGCCCGTAGTATCCAAGAACTCAAATGGCAGAACAAAACATCTCTCTCCTACTCGACCAACATTCAGCTGACGGTGCAGTAGGCACGCAACTCAAGACCTGCCGCGCACCGACTAACTCGCTTGGTGTTGTCCGATCCTTCAGCAGCGTTAAGCTGCATCGCGATAGTAGTATCGAAGTACACCAGCAAGTCGTTCACGACATACTACAGTGCTTTTCACCAAGACATTCTGGACTCTTGTGTCTGAAGTTTCGGCGCGCTCCCAGATAAATCCGCGAATTGAAACCCACCTAGCAACCCCAGTAACGGCGGACCTTGCTGTAATCGCATGAGTGGCCGATATTTGACCAAGCTTTCTACGACGCGAACCCGGCAGAAATACCGCCATCGCCTCCGTGATCTAGTTCGCTCAGCTGGCGATATCAGCCACGCAACCCGACTGGGTATTCCTCGGTCAACTGCTTACGGATGGCTCTCAACGAACCAATCCGAAGTCGTGACCGTTGAGGTTGGTAATATGGACCTCATCCTCCTGCCAAGAGAGGTGCTGGTCCTTCGGAAGCGTATCGAATGGCTTGTGGCATTGCTTCGATTGATGGTTGTCGTGCTCAAGGTGCCCGGTACTACCCTAGACTAAACACGACCATCAGACGGCAGTTCGAAGACTTCACTACTTCGGGCTATCGAGCGATCTCGAACAATTCTGCCGCTACGAACCGCTCTTCGTGTCTTGAGGCTCTCGCCGTCACGGTATCACTCGTGGAAGCGCGAAGAGGAGTGCGGCCTCGACGACATGCCCTCTTGTCCACGCTCGTCTCCACAACAACTGACACCTACTGAAGTACAGTCTATCAGGGAGATCGTAACATCGGATGAATACCGGCATGTGCCAACAGCCACCCTTGCTATACTGGCTCAACGGATCGGCAGAGTTTTCGCCTCCCCATCAACTTGGTTCAGACTGGTTCGACTCTACAAGAGGCGACGTCCTCGATTACGTGTCCACCCTGCCAAACCGAGACTTGGAATTAGAGCTTCTAGTCCACGCTGTCAGCGATCACTCAAGCCGGTTCTCCTGCACTTTTGGTGAAACGGTCCATAGTCTGGATTTGGGGTTAGCATGTACGCACAAGGTCCATGGATGGACCTTGAACAAGTGGAACGGAGTCAGCTCAGATGGTCAATCCACATCTGCCGCAGCCCACAAGTCTTCGCTGCCTGCAGATAAAGGTTGAGCCCGATGTGGTCACGATCGCTGTGGAATCCCTAGCGCCATTCGGGATATGCCTGTCCATAGTGTTTATTCCGTATGCCTTGCAAACAAAGGACTTATGAACTCCAAGACATCGTAGCCCCACACGGCGATCCTACCAGTATTGAGATTCACTGGAGGATCAAATGAGTTTACTCCGCATCGTTGTGTCTTTATTATGCACGTTCGTCCGTACTCGCTCGGAACTCGCACTTGAAAACCTAGCGCTTCGGCAACGGCTTTCCGCGCTGCAACTGGAATTAAAGCGGCCGCGCCTCAGAAATCGGGATCGGATCTCTTGGGTTTTGCTCAAACGAATTTGGCCGAACTGGCGATCTGTGTTGGTTATTGTACAACCAGACACTGTGGTTCGTTGGCATCAACGAGGCTTCAAGCTGTTCTGGCGATTGAAGTCCCGAGGTAAACGGGGTCGATCCAGAAGCGAAGCCGAGATTCGACAATTGATCCTTCGCATGTCGCACGAGAATACGGGTTGGGGCGTCCCGCGAATACAGTCAGAACTCGCGCTGTTCGGTCACGTGGTATCCGAAGCGAAGGTGCGCAAGTACCGAATTCAACATAGTAAACCACCGTCACAAACGTGGCGAACATTCCTGGATAATCACCTGACCGACATCGTCGCCATCGACTTCTTCACGGTCCCCACTGCTACTTTCCGCGTCTTGTTCGCCTTCGTAGTACTACGACACGATCGTCGGCGCATTGTTCATTTCAACGTCACGGCGCATCCAACGGCAGCTTGGACGGCGCAGCAAATCGTCGAGGCGTTTCCCGAAGAGACAACGCCACGATTTTTGATTCGTGATCGCGATGGCATCTACGGTGACTATTTTCAATAGCGCGTCCGCAGCATGGGCATCGAAGAGGTGGTCACTTCGCGTCGTTCGCCTTGGCAAAACCCGTATTGCGAACGCGTCATCGGCTCGATTCGCAGGGGCTGCTTGAAACACGTGATTGTGCTGAATGAGCGTCACCTACGGAGAATCCTCCGCTCGTATCTCGAGCACTATCATGAATCGAGGGCCCACTTTTCCTTGGATCGTTACTCGCCTGTAAAACGCCAAGTCGATACGCCGGAGAGTGGCAGAGTGATCTCGATTCCGCAGGTTGGTGGCTTGCACCATCGTTACTGTCGCGCGGCCTGAACAAAACTGACGCATATTGACTGGCGATCTTGACGTCGATCGTGTGCGCGTTCCTTTTGAGCCACCACGACTGAAACTCGCTCCAGCCCATCGGTTTGTTCTAGAAAGTTCTTACATTGGTAGAGATGCCGTCGATCAAGCCTATCGAAACGCTACAATAGTTCCAGATGGAGTTTTTGCTAGGGACAGAGGACACACACCAGACCGGAGGAACGCGGAACTGGCTCGCATAAGCTAGCTTCGGCCTAGCGGGACTCCGCGCCGCGCACGCCGCGAAATTGATCTGGTATCGTAGTTTGCTCGGCCAATTGGCCTTTCGACCCACTGCCCCTATGATCGGCACTCGGTGCGGCGTACGCGTTGCCCGGTACTGCATCCGTCGAACGCCGAGAAAGAAAGTGTTTCGCAAGCGACACACGCCTGTAGGCGCCAAACCCGTTACGCTCATGATCAGCGCGCGGGCACAGCCACCCAGCATTCGCGTCATGACTACAGGCCGGACCACTTGGAAGAGCGGGACATCGCGACCGTAGCTGAGATCAAGGACCTGCTTGAAGAGAATACGGTCAGCTGGATTAATGTTCAGGGTTTGGGAGATGAGAACGTTCTCCGAGAGCTTGCGGACCTGTTTTCGATCCACGCCTTGGCTCTAGAGGATGTTGTCAACGTGCCGCAACGACCCAAGGTCGAGCGTTACGACGAACATACGCTGTGCATCACGCGCATGGCGTTGGTCGGAGATCGCGGGATCGAGCCCGAACAGGTCAGCGTGTTCATAAGTCCTAACTACGTGCTGACATTCCAAGAGCGCTGTGGCGACGTATTTGATCCGATTCGAAATCGCATTCGACAGGGAAGACCGGTCATTCGCAGTTCCGGGCCCAGCTATCTTGCGTACGCGCTGCTCGACGCCGTGATCGATGGATACTATCCACTTCTTGAAACGTTTGGCGAAAGGCTTGAGGCGCTTGAAGACGAAATCCTTGGCAACCCGCAACCAGTGATTCTCCATGAGATTCATAAGTCCAAAGGCGACCTGCTGGCGCTCCGTCGTGCGATCTGGCCGCAGCGCGAAGCGATCAATGCGCTGATTCGCGACGAAAACCCGCTCATTACCAAGACAGTCCGCTTGTATTTGCGCGACTGCTATGACCACTGCGTGCAGATCATGGACGCGATCGAGACGTACCGCGAACTCGCCGGAGGACTCATGGACGTTTACTTGTCGAGTGTCGATAACCGACAGAACGAGGTCATGAAAGTGCTTACAATCATGGCCAGCATCTTCATTCCTCTGACGTTTCTCGCTGGCATATACGGGATGAACTTCGAGCACATGCCCGAGTTGCATTTCGCGTGGGGGTATCCGTTTCTGCTTGCCGTTATGTTTCTCTTGACCGTCGCGATGGTCGTCTATTTCCGGCGAAAAGGTTGGCTTGGATGGCAGCAGAACGAGCCGCGCGATCGGAATGACTGACACGGTCTCCCGCACACCCACGGTAAGAAAACTTCCCAGCCTAGCGTTTGAACCGAATTGCGCGATAATAGCCTCCCACAGGTTGTCGCCGTGTACGCAGGTGAGACCGAGGACAGCCTCAAAAACTCGTTGGAGTTCTTCCGTGGAACTCCGGGAAGAGCGAACATCGTTGTCTAATAGTCTATTTCGTCCATCGAGAAGAATCGCACGGATGTTCGTAAGCGTTGCGGGCGCGCTCGTCCTAGGCACACTTGGCGCGAATCAGGTCTATTCACAGGACGCCAACCCGGAGGATTCGTCTGCCCACCGCTCTGTGGATGCCATCGTGGCGATGCAGGGGAAGGTAACTGAACGGACTGACTTGGATGAAACCGCGAAGGCCGCAATCCTCGAAAAACTCAAGGAAGCCCTCGATAGCCTGACAGTCTATGAGCAGTGGACCGCGAAGGCAGCCAAGTTCGAGACAGAGAGGCGCGACGCCCCGGCGCGCCTTGAGCGTATTCGGCGGGAACTTTCTGAGCCGCCCGGTCAACCGATTCAGGCCCCGCCGGATGCTACGCTGAGTCAAGTGGGACAGCTCCAAGCTCTGGCGGAAGCCGAACTCAAGGCGGCCAAGGAGGAAGCTACCGCCCTCGACGCCGAACGAAGACATCGAACTGACCGTCGTACGGAAATCTTGGACGCGACGGTGTCGTCCAAGAAGAAGCTCGACCAAATCATCAGCGATCTCGCGGCCACGCCGCCTGATGACGCGCTACCCGATCGATGGGCCGCAACGCAGACGGCTCGCACTGCGAGGAAGCGGGCACACCAAGCGGAACTGGACGCGTTCGAAAAGGAGACCGCAAGTTACGACGCGCGCGGAGAATTGTTGACGGCCCGTCGGGATCTTGCTGCGCGGCGCGTGTCACAAGCTGAGGCGGCGCTGCAGGCGTGGCAATCGCTTGTGACAGACCGAAGGCGGTCCGAGGCAGAATCAGCGGCGATTGCGGCCGAACGGGCTCGCCGGGACGCAGCCCGCCAGCATCCCGTTGTCGGGAGGCTTGCGGAAGAGAATGCCCGAT
>JAJDDZ010000053.1 GCA_029260025.1 Phycisphaerae bacterium
GGCGATGTACAAGCGGGCGCAATTGGGGATGGGCTATCTTTCGCAAGAGCCCAGCGTTTTTCAGAGGTTAACGGTCGAGGAAAATCTGCTCGCGATCCTAGAAACAATGCGCGACCTAGACCGCCGAGCGCGCAAGCAAAAGGCCGCCCAGCTCATCGATCAGTTTGGTTTAGCGACACAATCTAAGCAATTAGCAAAGACACTCTCGGGCGGTGAGCGCCGGAAGTTAGAGATTGCCCGGGCGCTTGTCACCGAACCGAAACTCATCATGCTCGATGAGCCATTTAGCGGGGTTGATCCGAAAGCCGTTGAGGATTTACAGCGAGAAATTCTGCATCTCAAGTGCGACCTGGGGATCGCCGTCTTGCTAACCGATCACAACGTCCGCGAGACCCTTCGCGTAACCGATCGAAGCTATATCATCAATGACGGGCAGGAAATCGCCGAAGGAAGTCCGCAAGAAATCGTCCAGAACAAGCTTGTTCGTTCGACGTATTTGGGAAGCAGTTTCCGAGGCGACGAGTTCGACGGTTAGCCCGCCACCCAGTCTTTCGCCAGGAGCACATCAATCGCCTCCGGGACGGCTTCGATCGTGACCGGTGTCTCTCCGATTCGTTCCCCGTCTGCCCAAAGCTCAAGCGGTCGATCCGACACGATGCGGAACTGTTTACTGCGAACGATCGTGACGCCGCGACGACCGGGATGCTTTCCACGCAGAACGACAGGGATCAGCAGCATGGCCCGGATTCGCGATACGCGGTCAATCACGCAAAGATCCAAAAGCCCGTCGTTGGGGACCGCCTCGGGGACGATCGGTATCGCTCCACCGTAGGACGACGTATTCGCCGTTGAAGCCAGGAATACCGCGCGATTAATCTCGCCAAAGTCTCCCTCTATGCGGACCGTCTTAGCTCGGTAGCGAAAAAGCATGCGGATCGCGCCGTAGAGGTAGGCGGGGGTCCCTCGAAGTGGCATGCGCATCTTATCAACGAAATCGGAGACCTCCGCGTCGATCCCTAGCGTCGCGATCGTGCAGAAATAGTGGCCATTCAATCTGCCGAGGTCGATTGGCGTTCGGACTCCTTCTGCGAGAATCATTGCAATCGCCTCCGGGTCTCGCGTGATCCCCAGGACTCTCGCGAAGTCATTGCATCGACCAGCCGGTGCGAGTCCCATTGAGGGGATGTTTTCATCACCTGCTGCTCGAAGTTCTGCGAGGACAGCCGCAACTTGTTGAATCGTTCCGTCGCCGCCGCACGCGACGATGGTGTCGGCGTGTTCGGAGTTGTTGCGTCTTGTCCCGGGCGGTTGACATACTTCGCGCGCAATTCTCTCAGCGTCGCCTGCTTGTTTCGTATAGACAATCCGCGACCCGATCCCGCGACCTTGCAGCAACGCTTGTACATCTTCCGCCGTTCGCGCACCGCGACCCTTGCCCGAAGTCGGATTGGCAACGATAAGCACGCGGCGTTCCGCCATGACGAAAACCCTAGCCCGGTAGTACGCACCGCATGACCGGTGGGCAGTGGAAGTAGTACATGAGCGGGTCGGGTTTTGCCACGAACTCTCTGGCTAACCCGATCGCAGCCTCCATTGACGGCGCGACCTCGAAACCAAGTCTGCGAGCTGCCATCGAGCTCTCGGGCGCCACGGCGATCACTTTTCCGAGGTGATCCATCCCGTGCGCACCCCAGTACCACATATAAAACGGATGAACGCCGTGATAGGCGTGCGAGTTTCGATACAGGTCGATGTAGCGCTCATTCTCCGCGTAGGACTTTTCGAATTTGCGTTCTAGTTGATGCGGATCGGTCGTTTGGGGTAAGACTTCGTTGAAGAAATCATAGTACGACGGGTGATGCAACATGTTGAAGTCGTTGGCGATCGGATGATCGATAATCATCACGCCGCCCTTGTGGACAAGTGGTTTGTTGCGATAAAAATTGAAAAAATACCCCGCAGCCAGGCATTGAACCAAGACCGGGTTCAAGACAGAGTCTACGTTGTAGGGACCAACCGAAGGAAGGCCCACTAAAACAATGTCGCCTTGTTCGGGAATGTCAACGTCGTACTGGGCGTCCACGTTAATCAGGGTCTTCGCATGAACCGGGTCGGTCTTGCCCGCATGAACGCCGGTGAGTCCGTAAGGCGCGGGCAGGGCGTTATACGCCTTTCGCCGAAGTCCATCGGGCAGCATGCTGAGTCCAACGCGCGAGCCGTGATACGATAACCGGTCGATGATGTTCCACCCATGCTCGCGTTTTTGAAGAAACCCCAGCAAGCTAGAATAAAGGTCGCTGTTCAGCGTTGTCTCGATCGTGAAGATGTTGACGTGCTTTGCGACAATGTCGCCCATGCGTTCGCAGGAGCGGTGAAAAATGCTATTCTCCGGGTCCATGTAACTCGATTCGTGCAGCAACATGTCCGCGTTGTGATGATGGCGAACGGACTTATACGTCGCCAGTCCGACCGGTACGGACTTGTGGCCACCGTCCATAGAGACGAGATTGATGTTGACGTAAATCACCAGATCCGACTCGACCGCCCGGCGATTGATCTCGACAACCTCGCCGGTATCGGTCGTCCCGAGCATCACGTTTCCGTCGGGATCTTCAGCGTCGTGATTGTAGAGCTTGTCGGGGAAAAACTTTCTGAAAACGCCCGGACCAACGAAATGACAAAGCTCCTTCGGCGTGCATCGCCGGTGCAAACAAATCGCGCAGATCAATTCGATGTCGGTAATGCCCGCTTTTTCGAGTCGCTCAAGAACGATTTCGATAACGGTCTGGCGAATGTCGGGCTTCTTCATTCCCGGCAGCGGAAGCGACACATCGTCAAACGCGATCGTCACCTTCATCCCCGGACGAAGCTGGGCATCGAGCGGTTCAGTCCCCTCTGGGTTGTCGATCGCGTGTTCAATCGCTTCGCGCCGATCGGGAAGCGGCGGCAGCGGGTCGTTGGGATAAATCACCCGCGTCCCTTCGGGCAGGCGATGTCGCCCGTACCCTTCGCCGCGATGAAAAAGAAACGGCGGGTCGCTTGCGGTGACGGTATGAATGTTCGGCAATCCGTTTTTCGAACTCATGATGTTCTATTCCGTTAGTCGATCGCAAAAATAGTCTTGGCTGAGCGACTTTCGCCCGTGTTGATCGCCGATCTTAGCGCCGATCGATAATCGTCCAGTGCGAATGGCGTCCCGACAAGCTCCACGAGCTTGTCCTGCCATTCACTCATTAGCTCTATGGCGATGTCGAAGGTTGGCTTCACGCCGCCCGCGTATCGCTCGGGCCCGTACGCATACGCCGCGTACAAACTTAGTTCCTTGAACCAAAGCGGCGTCCAGTCGATCCCGAAGGGCATTCCCGGCATGCCCACAAGGACAAACGACCCGCCACTTTTGGTAAACCGTATCCCGTCGTCGATCGATCGTGACGAGGCAACGCAGTCAAACGTCACATCGACACCGCCAACGACCGCCGGTTTACCAAGCTCACCCTTCAGCACCTCCGCATCAAGCGCGGTCGCCCACTTTGGATACTGCGTCTTCCACGATCCGCCGCCGAGTAACTCCGTCGCGCCGCACTCCATCGCGAGACGCTTTTGATGCTCGTGGCGAGCGACCGCCACAATTCTCGCCTGGCATCCGGTGGCACGCAGGGCTGCGATCGTGAGCAGTCCAATCGATCCGCACCCGATGACCAGAGCAGTCTGATTCTCCGTCAGCGAGACGCGTAGCGCTCCGTGCAACGCGCAAGCAAACGGTTCGATCAGGACGGCCGCCTCATTGCAAATCTCCGGTGGTACTTTGTACACCTGACAGCGGTGCGCGACAAATGACTCGCTAAACCCGCCGCCCGTGTCCCGACAAAACCCAGTTTGAAGACCCGCCGACACGTCGCCGCGCGTTGCGTTTCGACAAAGTGCGTCGCGATGTTGACTGCACGCGTCGCACATGGGGTTAATCCCGCGTGCTTTGCATCCCAAGGCCGGGTGAAGGACGACGCGATCGCCGACACTCAGGTCGCCTGCGTCATTTCCAGCTTCTGTGATAATTCCAACGACCTCATGACCCATCACGAAGGGCATCGACGTGACCGGGGCGAGGTAGGGCGTTCCCTTTGCGCAAATCGTCGATAGGTCCGACCCGCAGATCCCAGCCATCTTCGGCGAGATGCGTACCCACCTCTCGGTGGGTAGTTTCGGCGGGGCGATATCCTTCAGACTCAGCGCTGGCAGTCCGCTGGTATAGAGACTTCTAAAGCGTCCACCCAGCAGCTTCACAAGTGCGTATCGCGGAATACTTTTTCGGTAGACCAGTGCTTTCATCGGTTGCCGCCTGGTTTCGTCTTGCCGAGCGTCCATTCGTGGATCGGCCAACCTCTGTCGCTGGAGATCTTCGTAAGCGCCTTGTCCGGATTCACCGCGTGCGGATGTCCAACAGCTTCGAGCATCGGTAAGTCCGCGATGCTATCTCCGTATCCATGAGACAAGTCAAGGTCGATATTCATTTCTTCAGCGAGTTCGCGCATCCGCTTTGGTTTCTCTTCGCCACCGATAGGAGGTCCATCGAGTTCGCCGGTAAACAGGCCGTTTGATTCCAAGAGCGCCGGTGCGAGCACCGCATGGACGCCAAATTCTTCTGCGAAAGGAGCTACGATAAAGTCAATCGACCCCGTGACGAGTACGATGGAACGACCGGCATCCCTATGCTCTTGCATACAGTTTCCAATCTGCTCAAAACATCGTGGAACGATCGCGTCGCGATAGCAATCCTGCGCCATCGCTAGAATCTCTTTTGATGGCAATCCACGGTAGTTTCGATAAAAGAAAATGTTGAGCTTCGACCGATCGATCCTGTCAATCACAAGGTAAGAGACACATTTGATAAGAAACCAACCGTGCCAAAGCGTTCGAAGAATCGGCGGAAGACGGCGCTTCACGAAGTAGCCGTAGTAGTGTGCGATTGTCGAATCGACAAGCGTCCCGTCGAAATCGAAAAAAACCGCCGAACGACGGGGCGGCGTGGACGTGTCACTCATCGCGTTTGCGCCTCGCGCGCGAGCAAAGCGACAGCCTCTTGCACCGATTGCGTCAACTCTCTAAAAGCGCCGTAGTGGTCCTCGATCGAGTCGGCGGGCGGCGGGTTAATCGGCGCACCAAAGCGAACCGTCACCATCCCCGGGCGAACAACGCGCCCACCCTTGCGGAGCAGGTCGTATGCACGATCGATATGAACGGGGATAATCGGTACTTGTCGCTCGACCGCCAGGACTGCAATCCCGATACGGAACAACTGTAGCTCGCCCGTAATAGATCGAGTCCCCTCAGGGAACAAGAGTAGCCCGTCCCCATGACTCAGGGCGTCCCCGCACCGGCGAAGACCAGCGACACCGTCCGCTTTTCGATCAAACGGGATCGTGTCAAACAGCGTCCCAAACACGAATCGCTTGATCGACGTATTGAAAAAGTAATCCTCAGCCCCGGCAACCCAAACGCGTCGGCGGCTCCCAACGGCAGTCAAAACAGATGGCGAATCGAGATGCGATGAATGATTCGGTGCGAGGATAAATGCACCCTTCGCAGGGAGGTTGCTTACGCCGACACTCCGCACGCGAACGTACGTGTTCATCAGCACCCCAACGGTTCCACGAGCAAACCACCTAAACGGTTTCGCAGACAGGGGAACGTCGCCGCTAAATCCGTTGGAATCGTTGGCTGAGGACGCGGCGAGTTTCTTCCACTTGTTCGCAGATGAACCACCTTTCGCACCTGGCTGACGATCGCCGACCAGCCGAAGAAGATCCGTCACCCGCGAAACATTGGCGGAGGCGGCATCGTCGATCTGCATTCCGAACCGCGCTTCGATCGACCCGACCGCATCAATTTTTCCGATACTGTCGATCCCAAGGTCAAGCAGAAGGTGCATATCCGCCCGGATTGAATCCGTTTCGCGGTTTGATTGTTGCGAAAGAACCTCGCGAATAGCGCCAAATGTTTCATCCGAAACCGCAAGCTCCGCCGCCATCGCCTCTTGACCAAGATCCCCCGCGTCTGGTGAATCGCCCTGGTCGATACGTGCGGCAAGAACGGCCTCACGAATCGCACCACGCTTCGCTTTCATGGTCGTTGTCTTAGGAAGCTCGCGATCCCAAAAATGAATCGTTGCGATGCGTTGGTAGCTCGCAAGCGTTCCCGCAATGTCAGCGGCAGCTTCGCGTATCTCGCGCTCGCGACTTGAGCGATCCAGATTCTGGGAGCTGTCTTCATCAAGAACCACGACCGCATGAACCACGTCGCCCATTCCGTCGTCGCTGGGTACGCCGAAGACGCAGAGTTCCTTGATGTAGGGAAGTTCTTGATATCGTGACTCAACTTCGTCCGGGTAAACATTCTTCCCCGCACCGGTTATGATGAGATCTTTTGACCGCCCCGTGATGCAAATATGACCATCTCCGTCGCAGCGACCCAGATCGCCCGTGCGGAACCAATCGTCTTCAATAACTTCGCGCGTCGCTTCATCGTTATCGAGATACCCAGACATCACGCTTGGTCCCTTGACCCAAATCTCGCCAACGCCCTCAAGGTTCTGATTGCGTATATCAAGTTCGACGTTCGGCAGCGCCGAACCAACCGTTCCAGGTTTGGAGTCGCCCGATCGATGAACCGTTAGCACCGGCGAAGTTTCGGTGAGTCCGTACCCCTCATAAACCGAAAAGCCCATCCGAGTGAACGAGCGAAAAAGATCCGGGTCCAGGCTCGACCCGCCAGAGACAAGCATCCGCAGATGCCCGCCAAACCCTTCGTGGACCTTGCCAAACAGGGGTCTGGCCAATGCGCCCCCCGACCAATCTGAAAGCTTACCCATCACGCGAAACGCGGTTCGCGCGGCGACATTGGAACCAGAAACCTTCGCATGAATCGAATCGTTAAACAGTTTAACCAGTCGCGGAACCACAAGCATCACCGTGGTCCCGGTCGCCTTCATCGCCGACGTAATCTCAGCCCCTTTGAGTTGCTCGATATACGTAATCGTCGCCCCGCAAATGACCGGAACCAGGAACCCGCCAGTGAACTCGAAGGCATGGTACATCGGCAAAACCGAGAGAAACTCGTCGGTGGCCGCGATGTTGTGGACTTCAAGAAGGGAACGCGCATTCGACAGCAAATTCAAATGGGTCAGCGGGACCGCCTTCGGAGCGATTGTCGTTCCCGACGTGAAGAGGATCGACGCAACGGTATCTTCCCTAACATCAGCGGGCGGGGCGTCTACATCACGTGACACAGCAGGCGGTGGAATAAACGGCGCGGTCAGAAGCACGATCGCAACGTCTTCGTTCTGTCGCGATTCTTCCAGTGCGTCTAGCGTACTCTTTCCAGCGCAAAGAAGTTTCGCCGACGCAAACCTCGCACCAGACCAGGCGTCATTCGCCGAAAGCTGCGGGTCAAGCGGAATAGCTGTGATCCCCCCGCGCATCAATGCGAGATACATCAGTGCCCACTCCGGACCATTCTCGCCGCAAATCGCCACACGGTCGCCTGCAGCTATCCCGCGCTCCGCAAGGCGTTGCAGAATAGTCCCTGTCGCATAGTACGCCTCCTCATACGTATAGCGGAGCCACCGATTGTGGCGACGAATCTGAAACGCCGGTTTATCACCGAGTCGTTCGGCCGTCGTCGCGAATGCAGCGAATAGGTTTTCCGCGTCAGCAGACTCAGAGCGAGAACCTTGCGGATCATCTCGTAGCTCAGAGTTACCCAGAATCCGAGGTCCAGGTTCACCCGAAGTGCCTAGTACGAACCGCCGAAGCCCAGGTATGTGACGATTCACGAGGTAGTCGTGCCAATCGATCACTGTCGGGTCGAAAGGGAATTCCTTGCGGTCGTCCGGGTGCAAAGAATCCGCCACCGCGCGTAGGTTATCTTCGGAAAACCGGCAATCAAGGTGTGTATATGGCGAGTAGATTTTCGCAAAGTAGATGAGCTGATCGATCTGTCGCGCAACAGCGGAGAACTTTCGATAGCGACGGCCCTTCAGCCCAAACCGAATCATCCATTTCTGAATACGCGCGACGATCTCTCGCTTGCGGTTCCATCGCTTAACAAACGGCTCGAGCGGAACAGCCTCGAGTTTCGCCGGGCGAATCGGTTGCCCTTCGTCGTCGAGCATCGGTCGCCGACGGAAGGCGTCTTCGATTCCGCGCATCACGCCCGGGATCATCAGTGGGTTGCGGTCGCTAGACGCGCTTTGATAAACACATAGGTCTCCGCGCCGTCCATCGCCCACGGGAAGCGCTGCGATCATCCCGTTTGCGACAAAGTCCGCCGGGATCAGGTCCAATGGCATGTTCCGGTCAGCCGGGAACTCTTTGAGCTTTCCGCGACCATACGCAACGATGATCGGATCCGCCATTCGAAGTCCGTCGATCCAACCGGGCAGCGGCTCGTCGTAACTACCTTCGATAATCGCGGGGCGAAAAATCACGAGTGGAACGTCGCCGCGATCGCGAACCAGAAGCTGTTCGCCGACCCACTTCGTGAACGTATACGTATCGTTCCAACCAAACCGCCTCGACGAGCACATTCCCAAGTCAATCAGTTCGCGCCTGCACGCCTCGGTGGTAGTCCCAAGGCGTTCGCACGTTGCCATGGACTCCTTCTGAAGATCAGAAACCAGCGTGTCCAGATCGTAATCGCCCGAGTCTGTCTTTCGAGGAAGCATCTCACGGGCGACCTCGGGCGCACTGAGGTCTTCGAGGACCGTTCCGTTTCGAGCACCGCACACATAGCAAGTCGAAACATGCAAGAAGGGAATGTCGCCTGCGTCTTTAGCGAACTGCAGAATGCGTGACGGGCCCAGCGTATTCAGCTCGATCGCCTCGTCCAGACGCTCGTCAAATGTAACCGTCGCCGCGCTATTCACGACCAACGTGATTCTCTTCGTGAGTGAAGCATACCCTTCAATCGAAAGCCCGAATCGCTCTTTGATCAGGTCGCCCTCAACAACATGCACTTTGTCCTTGCACAACGCGTCGAAAGCGTCGCCCAAGGAGGCACGAAGTCGATCAAACGCATGCGAGCGAAGGACTTCTTTATCAACACGCTGAGCTGCAGAAACGCCACCCGACCGACCTCGCACCAACAGATGCAATCCGCCGACCGTATCAACACTCCGGAGAAGTTTCTCAACAAACGCCTTCGCCAAAAAGCCCGTCGATCCCGTGATGAGAATATGCTCACCAGCGAGACGGTCTCGCAAAAGCTGCGGTTTTGATGATGAAGAGCTAGCGGGCACTAGGGCGTCCCCTCCAGCGTTGCGCACGCCATCGCATGAGGTAGCAGCGATCCGGGCTGCGGTTTATCAAGCTCCCGGGCGATCGCATCGACAACCCGATCCTGCAACTCCGCTGAACTCATCTCAGCTGCTTCGCTCGCGGGGATCGGCTCGCAAATCACGACCCGAATTCCGCCTGGCCGAAGCGTCCACGGATGGTCGCGGTTGTACACGTCCACGGCGCCCTGAATGGTGACCGGAACAATGTCCAATCCGGACCGCCTCCCGATTTTCATCGTCCCGCGTCGGAAAGGCTGTAATAATCCATCGCGGGTTCGCGTCCCTTCCGGGAAAACCGCAAACGAAATCGGGTCCTCTTTAAGGCGGTAGAGCATCGACTCCAAACTCTTCAGCGTTTCGCGAGCATGTTTTCGATTGATCGGCGCAAAACGATACCGAGACATGATCCAACCAAAAATCGGTATCAGAAAAAGAGATCGCTTCGCCATGAATCGAACGTCACCTCGAAGTGCGACCAGCAAGATAGGGATATCGAGCGCACTTTGATGGTTCGCCATGAAGAATCGCGGAACGTCATCAGCCACCCGCTCACTCCCCTCGATGGTGATTCGGGCGCCGGCGATCCAGAGCGTCGCCCGCGACCAATGTCGCGTAACAAACGCGAAGATCACTCGTGACGGGTAAACCAATCCGATCACCACCAAGACCGACCCGAAGACGGAGATGTTGAAGATCAAACTAATAATAGAGAAGATTTCGCGCAATATCGCTCGCCGAATCAATCGCCGCTAAAGCAGCTCGAGGTAGTATCAGTTTCAAGTTCGTACGCCAACAACTCGCAAGCGTCGGAGTCTCTCATCAAGGCGCCGCCCAAAGCTACAGCCATACCGCCAACAGCGCGCAGAAAAACCACCTAATCTCACAAGCCAAGCGCAAAGATAGTCGCCCCAGAGGCGAGAAATGTCAAGAAATGAGAACGCCAGATGGATTCGCAGACAGCCCGCGGCGCCACGTCCAACAGGTGTAATCGGAAACGGCGAAGACGGGGCACGTATTCTCAATCTATCGTGACGACGCCTCGAAACCGTTTTGAAAAATAGCGAAGTCGCGGATTGATAAGTCGCCATCTTCATCCGAGTCAAACGCAATCCAGCAAGCCTCACGCGGTGAGGGAAGTCCTGCCTCGCCAGCCGTCATGCAGTTAAGGAATCGCCAATAGTCTCTCAGGCCAAGATCGCAGGTGTGCGTGGTATCCCCAAGAGGTCGCCCATCGCTCGTGACCGGAACGTTGGTGCCTGTCCGCTGGCAGACGTCAAGTTCATTCAAGACTCCGTCATTGTCCTGGTCCGGGTCGCAGTCGTCTATAAACTCGTCCCCGTCAAAGTTGCGCTCACATTCATCGGGCAACAAGTCTCCATCGCAGTCAGGACTTCGCCCCTTCGATACGTCATCACGATCAGGAAACCCATTTTCGTTGCAGTCGTTTGAGGGTGGTCCAATCCGGAGGTAGTAAACGTCCTGTTCGCCGTTGAACGTTGCAGCATAGGCAACGTCCGCGCCGAGATTGTCTGACACCATGTGATAGTAGTCACCGATCTTTCGTTGGTTGGGCCAACCCAAGTAAGAATCAAAGACCGGACTAATCGGAATATTGTTCGACCAAGTATGACCGCCGTTCGTGGACGACGCGTAGAAAAGTTCGCAGAGGTGCGAGTGGCCGCTAGTTCGTGAATCGTTCCAGATGACATCGATGCGACCGTTTGGTGCAACAGACATAGTTCCGAACCACTGCCAAGCATCGCTATCCGCGCTGTCGTCATGTACGCGGATAGGGTCAGACCAGGTATGGCCACCATCTAGACTTCGGCTGAAAACGATATTCGAACCGCCCTCAGAACTTTCCCCGATCCCAACAAAATAGACATTGCCCCTAGTCGTTGATTCTGAATGGTCAACCGCTATCCAACCCTGGTTCAAGAGCCCGCCGGGATTTGGATTCGATCCGTCGATGCTTGCGGCCTCTCCGAGGGGATGAATATTTCCAAGTGTCTGGAAAACAGCGGTTTGCGTTGCGTCCCAAGCATTGAGCGATACTGAAACATCACCATACCGGCTGACCGAATAGACTTCGCCGTCAATTCCGACCGCGAGCGTTCCATGTATCATCGATCCCGTCGTGAGCCCACCAAATGTTTCACCCCCGTCGGTTGATCGTCCGAAACCCTGGAATGTCCATTGGGCATAAATATTCCCATGACCGCGACCGCCCGTCTTGTCTACGATCATCCACCCCTTATCTCCTCCTGCCGCAGGAATAGACCGAGGCCAAGTCACGCCTCCATCAAAGGACGTGTAGAGGTCGTAGGTGAAATCACTCGTCAAACTATAGTAGTAGAACACGCCTTCAGGCGAAGCTGCCAGCACCGGATCGCTACGAAAAACGCCCGGCTCCAAAACGCCGGGAAACGTCCAGTTTTGACCTGCGTCGTGACTATATCCCCAACCTGCCTGGCGAAAATTCGAGGAAACCGTATCGAACTGTCGCCATCCGATCACGATACGCCTCGGATCGGTGGGATCAATGGCGATCGAAGGTTCGTTGGCGGCGTCGCCAAGGATGTTATTACCAAAAGCATCTACGTTTACCTGGACGCTGACGAAACCGTTCCGCTCAACAACCAATTGTTGCGCTGTAGCTCCCGACAGCCGAATCGCAGGAACTACGCCCGGTGCATCGAAGGGAGTTTCACGTTGGTCAAAGTCTCCATCGGATTCCAATACTAGTGGTTCGTCAGTACTCTCAAGAAATTCGTGCGCCCGTATGCCCTCGTCGGGCGAGCTTGCATCGGCCACGCTATCGTCATCGGCGTTCGTCGCACTAGCAATCGTAACACTGCAGAGCATCGCCTGTGATCGAACGCAGATTTCGTCCCACTCAACATGGCAGCACCACCAGTCCCCGTCACAAACATTCTCGCAACATTGCTGGTCGTTGCAACCAACGTTCCCGTCAGCGAAGGTGCAGTCTCCCTCTCTCGCGAGGCACCCCATGAAAGCGCAGCTCTGACCGCTGTCTCCACAATAACGCCCGCGCTGCCACTGTCGAGGTCGGTCAAAGGGCTCTACCGCTTCGCATTCACGCTCGGTCAGATTTTCGCACGTGTCGTCGGGTTTACAGCACGCGCCCGTACCGCAAGAAAAATCGAACGGATCAGGGTTGCATGAATCGCCCTCTCTCCAACTCGGCTGAAAGTATTGTATTCGAGGATCGCTCGGGCAGTTCACCTCCGCCACTTCGCGACATAAGGGGTCGCAAATCCCTAGGTCGCCGCACTGGGAATCAAGTTGGCAAGGCTCCCCCTCATCCGCGCCCCCGACGCATTCCTTGATGAACATATCGCAGCAAGCACCAGTGGGGGCGATCCCGTTGCAAATCAGCGTCGCTTGCATTGCGCCATGAGAATTGGCACTAGGTAGGATCGCCTGAAGGCATTCGCTGAGCTCGCCCATCTGTCTAACCTCCGGTCCAGTGCTTCCGATTCGCGCCCGAATCGCTGTAAGAATTGGGCCTCCGTCAGGATTGTCAGGCTTCACGGCCAGAAAAACCTTTCCCGAGATCAGTACCGGCGGCTCAACTGGGAGGCGGAAGATCTGGGATTCTGCATTGGATTCTCCGATGACTACTCTCTTGTAGGTGCCCCGAATGGCAGTATTGATTCCGTCGGGCGACCATTCCGAATTGGGCGGGTCGCTCTCGCATCCTCGTCTAAGGTATATGTCATAGGTCCCTGCACCCTCGAGCGCTATCTCGTAACTGGTGAGCATACAGTCGCCGCCAAGAAGCGTGAGATCGTCCACAAGAACCTGATCCGTGCCAACGTTAAATGAGTCGCCATCTTCACGCGTATTGCGGTAAGCGATGTGTCGCGGGGGGCACGTTTCGGCTTCCCCATAAATCTCCACATTGAAGCTGGCATGGGGCGAGTTCGGGAATCCTCCAAGGTTCGGACTGCACCCAAGCGCGGGAAAGCTGATCAAATCGCCGGAGAATCCTTCCAAGGCGGGAGCGCCGCCAATCGTTCCGCAGTTATCTCGATCAAACGTAATTGCCAACCACATCGAGGTCAGGCTGTTCACCCCAAGTCCTGAGAGATCAATCTCGACTGTAGTCGCTGCGGGATCCGTGAGTGTGACTGCGCCTTCAGTCCCTTGGATGAGATGGTCAGCCAAAGAGGTGCGAGGAAAAGCTTCGGGGCAAGTATCGTACATCGCGTACGTAACCGTGTATGGCCGCGTTTCATCGACACTTTGGTTTTCATTCCCCATGACCTGAAAGCTGAACCGCGTAAGAGCGCATCCGTCCGGCGCAATCGTGGCAATGTCGTCAGCAACAAGGAACCCCCCAGGCCATGGAATAATTTCCCGACCAAGCGTGTTGCTATAGATCACCATCTCCGCAACGCCAGAAACGACTCCGCTCTTATCATCCCCACCCACAACGACCCGATTCAAAACAGTCCCAGCAGGAAGCTCTCGATAGGTCAGCGGAGCGACATCGGTCGATGGCGACAGCGAAAACGTGATATCCTCACTTCCAGCAATCGCGACCGGTTTATCCGAGCGATTACGATTGATAGGGTCTGCCACGACAAGCGAGGCAATAGAAAGAAACAATAAGGCGGCGAACCGACCGTTCGTAGGCATGGCGTCTCTCCCGACTAGAGGAGTCCCCGCATCGGCACGAACTCCCGCCCCGATCCGGGTCCAGTCTAACGGGAAACCCATCGCAAAAGCAAGCGGGGATTTGGGGAATTGTGGGGGGAGTGGACTGATACCCTTGTGAGAGGGGGTTAATCAAGCGCCGCAATGTCAACCTTCGTCACACGAACAATCTCATCGATCGTCGTCATCCCCGCACGAACCTTCGCCCACCCATCCTCACGCATTGGCTTTAGACCCTGCTTGCGAGCGATGGCGTACATGTCCGTTGCGGATTGGCGGTGAACGATCATCTCGCGAAGTTCGTCGCTGATCATCAATAGCTCAAAAATACCAAGTCGCCCCCGATACCCGCTATTTCGACACTCGCGACAACCCGCACCGCGCGTAAGTTTCTGACCCTTGGCAAGTACAAGGTCAGAAGGCAAATCCGCGGCTTCCGGTGTATATGGCTCTGCACAATGTTTACAAATCTTTCGCACGAGGCGCTGGGCAAGCACACCACTGATAGAGCTTGAAACTAAGAATGGTTCAACCCCCATATCAAGCAGTCGCGTCGTCGCAGTGACCGCATCGTTCGTATGGAGCGTGCTGAATACAAGGTGACCCGTCAGTGAAGCATTGATCGCGACCTCAGCCGTCTCAAGGTCACGAATCTCGCCGACGAGAATAACGTCCGGGTCATGCCGAAGAAACGAACGAAGACCAGAGGCAAACGTCAGACCAATGTTGGGCTTCACCCCGACCTGCTGGATCCCGTCAAGGTAATACTCGATAGGGTCTTCGACCGTCAGGATCTTAATCGTATCGTTGCGAATCGAATTCAGCGCAGAATAAAGCGTCGTCGTCTTACCGGAACCGGTAGGCCCGGTGACGAGAATAATCCCGTAGGGTTGCGAGATAAGTTGCTGCACGCCCTCCAATGCTTCATCGATCAACCCCAGTTGGTCCAGCGAGATGAGCACCGACTGCTTGTCCAGAATTCGCATAACCACGGCCCCACCAAAAGCGGTCGGGATAATGCTCACACGGAGGTCGATATCACGGTTCTGGGCGCGTATTTTGAACCCGCCGTCCTGCGGCAGGCGTCTCTCAGCGATGTTAAGGTTCGAGAGGATTTTGATACGACTAACGATCGCAGCGTGAAACCGCCGAATCTCCGGAGGAACATTCGTCGTATGCAAGACCCCGTCAATGCGATAGCGAATTTTCAGATCATTCTCATAGGGCTCGATGTGAACGTCGCTCGCTCGGTCGCGAACAGCTTCTAGCAGAATTTCGTTAACGAGTTTAACAACCGTCGCTTCCTGAGCTTGTTCAATCAGATCGGCGTTGTCTTGGTCATATTCGCTAACAACAGTGACCCCACCATCGTCAGACTCATCGATCATAGCCTCAACGGTATGCCCGCCAACGCCGAAGTGTTGTTTGATAACGCGAGAGATTTCTTCGCCCGTCGCGAGGACCGTCTCGATCTTCGCACCCATGAGCATCCGAAGCTCATCAAACGCGTAGAGGTTAAACGGATTGTTGGTCGCCACGCGGATCGTACCGTTGTGTCGATCGATGGGTATCACGCGATCGCGATGAACCAGCTTAGACGGCGTCTGTCTGAGAAGTTCGGCGTCGATTTCGACTTTGGCAAGGTCCACCAGCGGAACCGAAAGCTGCTCGCTATAGACCTCAAGATATTCGCGCTCGTCGATGTGCCCCAACCGCACGAGGCAATGTTCGATCCGTTCCGATGCTTTGCGCGCACCCTTCGCTTCTTTGAGTTGCGCAGGAGTAATCACTTTGCGCTGCAGGAGTACCTCGCCGATTGTCACAGGCATTCTTTCCTATCGAGTCCACGCAGTTTCATGGCAGATCATACCCGCCATCTTTCCGAATCGTCGCATCCGAGGCATCCGAGAACACCCCTAATCGTTGGGAGCAGACTCCCGCCGCACATTTATACACTTCACCCATCACCTGGATTCAACCTACAACAAGATCGTGTAACCTTCTGCGAATGGGAGGCTTAGGTGTCTTGGCGCCCCTCTAGCCCATCCGAGGAATCTTCCATTGTCATCGACTCGACCACCACCTATCGTGCACACAGCTTCAAAACCTCGCCGATGTACGCACGGCGACAAGAGTTATCAGTCCAACAGCGGGAGTCCAACGGCAAACATGGCAGTCACCACCAATAACAATACCAGATACGAAACCGTCAAAGAATCCCTCGCCGCGCGTGGACAAGACCACGTCCTTCAATGGTGGCAGGAGTTGAGCGAGGATGGTCGCACTCAGCTTCTCGACGATGTCGAATCGATCCCTTGGGAAATCCTCGAC
>JAJDDZ010000054.1 GCA_029260025.1 Phycisphaerae bacterium
TGACTGTTTCGGTGACCGACTACCTGGTCAAGGGAAAACAAAACGCCACCAAGACAGAAATTGCTCAGATGTCCAACGCGCTGAAGCTGTACTACTCGGAGACGGATCGCTACCCCACCAGCGACGAGGGCCTGGCGTTACTCAAACAGACAACGCCCGATCATCCCAACGGCATCCTTCAGGGCGACCTCGATGATCCCTGGGGCAAGGCGTATGTCTACGTTTATCCAGGCCTTCACGGTGCGTTTGATATTTGCAGCTACGGCGCGAACGGACAGGCGGGTGGGACCGGCGGCGACGCCGACATCTGTTCATTCCGAGAGGACAAGACGCCGTGAATCACCGCGCCGGACATAAATCTAACCGCGATCGAGGGGCGTTCACCCTCGTGGAGCTGCTCGTGGTGCTCGCGCTTACGGCGGCCGCGGCAACGCTGGCCGTTGTCGGGTTGGATGGCGTATCAAGAACGGCCCGATTGCGAGCAACCGGCAACCAAATGATTTCGATAACCCGGTTGGCGTCGAGCGAGGCTCGCATGTCGGGAGCGCCGCGACTGGTTACCTACCTGGCGGATCGAAGCGCGATCGCCGTCTCCAAGCCACATCGTAGCGAAGAAGGAATCTCATGGGACAAAGGCGAGACGTGGGATCTTACAAGTAAAGTTCGCATCGAACGTATCTTCGTTGAAGGTCAAAACCCCTCAGAGGGAAGAAAAGATGAAACCTCTATCCGCGTCCGCACCAACGGCTCCATGCGCAGGCACGCGATGATCCTAGATGCGGCGGATCGATTCGCGGTCGTGCGTATGGGCGGAACGAGTTCGGCGGAGGTACGGCTTCTATCGCGAAAGCCCACGAGCACGACCTACGAGTTGCTCGCGATCGAACTGGAGAGCATTGATGATCCGGTGTAAGGGCCTAACGCTCATTGAGGTTGTCGTCTCACTTGTCCTGCTCGCGACGGTGGCAACGTCCCTGCTTCACGCACAGTCCAACGCGCTCGCTCAGATTCGAGCCACAGAGCACGCCGATACGGCGGTGGGCCTGGCGCGTGAGTTGATCGTCAGCTGGAAAATGCTACCCGAAACCCGGTCTATTGCAGGAGAGGGGAGTTTCGCGGGGGAACCTGGCTGGTCATGGTCGCGAACGGTTCGCCCGTATTCGGATACAAGAGACCTCACGCTGACCGAAGTGATGCTGACAATTCGTCGCACGAACGAACGCGGAGTAGCTCACGTGTTTGCCGAGTACACCTGGCTGGAGCAACGCAATGAGAAGCTCTAGCACGAGAACCGCAAAACGATACACCAAGGTACGAGGCGCGTTTACACTCGTTGAGCTGCTGGCGGCGCTGGCCCTCGCTGTGTTCGTTGCGGCCATGACAGGAGAGATCGCGTTGCAAGCGGCGACCGCCAGGCAATCTGTTAACCACCGGATCGCGAAGATCGAACGGCGTGAGGTTCTATTCCAGCGGCTCGCATCCGATCTAGAGCAACTGTTGGATGACGCGGGCTCAAACGCCCCCCCACTAAAACTGTTCGGATCGCCCGCTCAGGTTCTGGAGCTTCGCTGCCTGGCTGAATTCGAGGAAGGTGACGCACTCCACGTACCGATGCGGCCCGCGACGGTTCGATACCGGCTGGTCGATTCCTTCGCCGGAAACGGCACCAAGGACCTAGTCCGCGAGGTGTCGGATCTTACGCTCACTCGTCCAGCGACCTCGCGCGAGACGCTGGCAGTTGGGGTCGGGGTCGCGGTCGGGGCGGTCGGGGTCGGGGTGTTTGCTGTTGAGGTGTTTGATGGCGTTCGCTGGTCGGCGTCGTTCCCGTCTAGCGGTAGGAAGCGATCAACGGGGGAAGCTCTGCGAGTAACTTTTCAGCCCTCGGGTGACGAGAAAGCGACCACCCGGACGTTTTGGATCGGCGAGGAATCGGATCGATGATGAGAGTTAACGCTACATCCATGACACGGCGAGGCTTTGCCTTAGTGGCCACGATGTTTTTGATTGTATTGATGATCGCGATCACGGCCCAGCTTGCGACCGCGACGTCGATCGAATCGCTCGTGACCACGCGGCGTAGAAGTACGCTTGCGCACCAGCTGGCGGTGGATAGCGCGATGCTTCTGATCGCCGATCAGTTGACCTCGGAGAGTCAGTCCGCCGCACGAATCATGACTGATTTGGACTTGACGGGCGCATCGCGACTGGAAATAGACGTGGGTCAGGTCGCGATCGCATGCGACATCCGAGACGACGGAGCCAAACTCAATCCCGCACTCTGGCCCCGCGACGACCAAAAAGAAAAACTCAAACGTAAGCTTGAAGGACTCGCCCTCAGCCGGAATCTCGCACGTACGACAGTACGACCTCGACCAACGCAACAACCCCGACCAACAACAGCCAGCGCCGGGAACCAAGGATCAAGATACGTCTGGTTCGACCAACTGTTTCAAGAGCTACCGGCCGGTATGCTCTTTGGATGGCAAGACGGCGTTGACAACGGAGACGACGTGGCGGTGTGGTCGGATGTCTTGACTCTTTGGGGATCAGGACGCGTGGATATTCGTCGCACAACGCATGACGTACTGGAGGCCGTACTTGACGACATCCGTCCCGGGCTAGCGAGTGCCCTACTCGCGCAAAGATCCGCCGACCGAAGCGCCAACTTCTTGCAATCTGCACTGGCAACCCTCGACGGCGACGTTCGCCAGAAAGTTGCCCAGCGCGTCGCGTTTGATCTTCGCAGATACGCGATCACGATCGGAACCGCCATCGGCGGCGATCGCAGGCGATGGTACGTCGTTGCCCAGGGCGGCGGGGAGCTACACGTTTTGCACAGGAGCCAGATTCGATGGTAACCGCTGGCCAGGTAAGAGCGATCCAACGTGGGCTCACGGTCTTGCGCGCCGGTCTCGTACTCGCACTGCCGCTAACGATCGCTGTCTTGTGGGGGAGCTTTCCGCAGCGGGCAGACCTTACAACCGATCCCACGCCGTTAGCCTCGCAACCGAAGGCGGAGCCGTCAGCACGAGACCTCGCGTGGTACGCGCCCCTCTGGCAGCGGGACCTGAAACAACCGCCGATTCCGCCGGCCCCGCGCAGGGTCGCGGCGCCTTCCAAGCAGCGTGAGTCGCTCCCTGTTCTATTGGCGACGCTCATACAGGATGACAGCTGCTTCGCGCACTTTAGGAATCGGCGCGGCGAGGCTCAGCTCCGTGCGGTGAGCGAACTGATTGATACTTACGAAGTGCTGGCGATCGAGGCCGGACGAGTCCAGTTGCGGCGCGGCGACGACTCGCTTTGGGTGGAGTTACCCAAAGAGAATCAACACTAGGATTCGCAGAAAAAACATGAACGGAATCCAAACTGTCTGCATAATCTCCGACGAACGTGTTGACGCTCTCGCACTTGATGTACGCGGGCGGACTATAACCCTGCTTTCGCACGGCCATGTTGCGCACGGCGGCCCCGACTCCATCCTCACCGAGTACGATAGCGATGAGCTCGCGGACGCCGTGACCACGGCGTTGCGTTCGATCGACACCCCCGCTGACTCCCTCACACTGGTGATTCCGATGCAGTGGTGCTTCGTGCATCGACTCACGCCAAATGGCAAGCGCCCCACGAACGAGGCGTTGTCGTACGAACTGGAACCAAGCCTTCCGATCGGACTTGAGGCATTGACTTGTGTTTTCGTTCGCAACAGTGACTCGTCCATCCTGGCGATCGCCGTTCCCACACGGCCAATGACCGAATTGCTAGCTTGTCTCGAAGATCGCGATGTGACCGTTGAACGCCTACTTGTCGACGCCCCACTTCTTCAAGCGGACGGGCGTGACAAAGCTCAGGCGAACAGAATCATTCGTGATCACCGCTGGACCCGCGGTCTGCTCGCGGCCAATACGCAATCGGGCGGCGTCATCGTTACGCCCACAACCAAACCGAAAGCTACCGCATCCGGCAGCACCGAAGGCGAGGGGAACGACGACAGGAACGGCAAGACTGGCGCCATCACACTCGACCTAACCAAGACAACCCATGGAGGACTTCCCTCGCCGACGGCGGGCAACGGAAGATCACCCGCCAAGCCCCAAGCAGAGGGCGCCATCCTTAAACTGGCGACACTCGCAGTCCGCTCCGATCCCTCACATGATCTGCGCACCGGCGAACTGGCGGCAGGTGGACGGTGGGATCGTGCCGTGAAACTGACAACGCATTGTCTGGCAGTGGCGATCCTTCTACTCGCCGTAGTCTCCGCCGGGCTGCACCTGAAAACTCGAACCGTTCGCGCCAATATCGCTACGGTGCAAGCAGCGCAATTGCAAACCTATGCGGGAGTCATCGCAACTGAACAGCTACCGCCCGGGGCGGCCCTTCGCCTAGCCTCGGAAAGAGTAAGATGGCAGGGACTTACGCGCGGCGAGAAATCTGCCCATTCGACTTCCTCCTCACCCAAAGAGCCGTTTACGGTTTTGAGGGAGTTTGTGGCTGCCCTCCCCGGTGACCTTCGCATATTGCTCAACGAAGCACGCATCGAAGGCGGTCAGTTCGTATTGCGAGGAGCAACGGTCAGTCATCGCGACGCCGAACGAATCTCAGAAGTCCTAGGAACGGTCGAAGGTGTCACGCCGCGACCCCCCAGAACGAGCCGGCTCGCGAGCGGTGGCGTGGAGTTCTCAATCACGGCGGGAGTAAGCGATGGAAGCTAATCGAGAGCAGCAATCGCAAGCATCGAAACGCGCTATCGTCTTGGCGGGATTGGCGGCGCTTACGGCTGGTCTCTGCGTGCTTCAGGTTCGAACGCTCGCGTCGGCGCAGGACACCTACCAAACACAGGTTACCGAACTGGCTACCATGCGAGCCGACGCCGGAGCAATACTCACGCTTCGAAACAAACCCCGATCCGCCGCGATGCAAACGCGCCCCAACCAAGACGTCCTCGCCCAGGTGGAGAATGCCTTGAAGACATCCGCCATTGACCGCTCCTCTTGGCGGGACAGTATTCCGCAGCTTCCGCGCCGAGTTGCGGGAACCGATTACAAAGAAGTCACGACGCGGCTCTACTTTGAGAAGCTCAGTCTGCAACAACTCGCGGCCTTTGCTCAGAATCTTCGGCAGATCGATGGGACGCTGACACTCTCGATGATCAACTTGTCGGGCAGAACCTATGCGACGCCCGAGTACGACGTGGACGTGGGGGTTTCCTATCGCGTTTACGCGCCCTGATCTGCGGCTGCTGGCCAAGACCAGGTACCTCCATTTGAACTGAGCGAAAAAAGCTGGGGCGGAGTCAGCGAATACACACCGAACACCGCCCCGCCTGTTTCACGATTCGCCGCAGAGACTAGATCTTGGACAAACTCGGGATGATTCGGACATCCGACGAATAACACTCGCGCTTTTTCTCGGAACCGCCCTCGTCGGCCAAGTGACTGACGCCCGATATGAAGGGTCTGGTATCACCACGACCCACAAGGCCGTCCTCATCCGAGGCCGCATCCGCGCCCAGCCATCAGAACTGAGAGGGCTTGGCCTTCGCCCCTTCAAATGCGCCCATATCGACCGTGTTTTGCCGGATTCGATTCTCACCATCCAGGTCGTAAGAACCGTGGACTGACGCGTTGTCGCCGTTGTTAACCACAATCGATAGCCCGGCCGGATGGTAGTTGGTTCCCCAAAGCGGATTAGAATTTAAGTTACCTGTGCCGCCGGTGTGACCTCCCCAGTCGGTGTAGGTGACGACGGGCGTGCTGGAACCAGCACTATGCATGTTCGCCGATTCATTGTTGGTTCCGCCGGCGTCGACGTTGTTCCACAGAATGGAGTTGACAATTGCGGGATGGCTGCCTCCGGATAACGCATCGTTGTAGATGCCGCCGCCATCGGTGTCGGCCGTGTTGTCACCAAACGAATCGTTGATCAAGTCTGGATCGCTGACGACGAGGAAGAGCGCTCCGCCGAAGCCCGTGCCACTCCCGTCCGACGCCAGATTGTCATTGAACAGGCTGTTCGCGATCGTGAGGTCTGAACCCGTAATATACATGGCGCCACCGAGCCATGCATCATTGTCATGGAACCTGCATCGGTTGATCACTGAATTGGTTGTGACAGCGATGATTGCGCCGCCGTCGGCCTCCGCGTGGTTATTTCTGAAGACCAATCGAGAGAGCATCGGTGAGCCGGTTAGAAACATGCCACCACCACTATTGTTTGAACCCCCACCGTCTGCGTAGCCTGCGGTAATGGTAAATCCATCCATCACAGTGTCTGACGTGATGGACCCAAAGTAGACCACATGGTCCGCGTTGTCTGTGATCGTAGGGTCGTTGTTACTAATATCGCCGCTGATGATGGTCTCGTTTGTCAATGGATCGGCTTGGTTTCGCAGGGTCTCCGTGCCGTCGAAACCGCCGTAGATCCCGCAACCATCTGTCATGTTTAGACCAAACCAAGACTCTCGGTAAGTCCCATCGGCAACCCATAGCTCGCCGAGAGTGTTACAGTTTGACAGCGCAGTCGAAATGTCCGTGTAGGCGTTAGCCCAGGTCGTCCCGTCGTTGTTACCAGCTGCGTCCACGTCCACGTAGATCACCTCAGTCGGACGCTCAATAGCACCCATATCGACCGCACTATCGACGATCCGTTCATTGTCGACCAAGTCCTCGGTTCCGTAGGCGTCGGTGTCCGACCCGGCATTGATGACATCACTGGATGGCGAGGGAACGTAGTCGCCGGAAAACCCTGGGTCATCATCGATGTTGCCTGTGCCGCCCGTGTGACCTCCCCAGTCAGTGTACGTGACGACCGGCGTGCTGGATCCGGCGCCATGCATATTTGCGGTTTCATCATTGGTTCCGCCTGCATCGACGTTGCCCCACAGGATCGAGTTGACAATTACGGGGTGGCTGCCTCCGACGATCGCATCGTTGTAGATACCGCCGCCATCGGTGTCCGCCGTATTGTCAGCGAATGAAACGTTAATTAACTCGGGATCGCTGTTTGCCAAGAACAGGGCTCCGCCGTAACCGGTGCTCCCATTCGATGCTAAATTGTCATAGAACAGGCTGTTCGCAATCGTGAGGTCTGAACCCGACAGATACATAACACCGCCGAGCCATGCGTCGTTATCATGGAACGTGCATCTGTCTAAGACTGCCTCGGTGTTAATGGCTTGGACGGCACCACCGCCGCTCACCGCATGGTTATCGCGGAATATCAAGCGAGAAAGCATCGGATTACCGTACAGGAGCAATCCACCACCACTGTTGCCTGAACCCCCACCGTCTGCATAACCTGCCGTAATAGTGAATCCATCCAAAACAGTGTTAGACGTTATGGATGATGTGAACCAAACTACGCTGTTCGCATTGTCGGTGATCGTAGGGTCGTTGTTGCTGATATCGCCGCTGATGATGGTCTCGTTTGTTGCCGGATCAGCTTCGCTTCGCGCGGTCTCCGTACCGTCGAAACCCCCGTAGATCCCGCAACCGTCTGTCATTCCAAAACCGAACCATGACTCCCTGTAGGTACCGTCGGCAACCCAGAGTTCGTCGACTGCGGTGCAATTCGATAGCGCCGTCGAAATGTCCGTGTAGGCGTTAGCCCAGCTCGTCCCGTCGTCGCTACCCGTTGCGTCCACATCAACGTAGATGGTGCCCGCATGTGCTGTGTGAACGGCTAGCGCCACCAGGCATACCGTTACCAGACCAACATTATTCCTGCGTAACATCCTGTTTCTCCCTATCGCTGCGCGCAGCGATACAAGGCCGCGAGAGCGTCATCCAACGCGAATGACGACCTAACGGCAACAAGCTCCACCGTTCCGCGTGCCACGAAGGCATCGCGATCGCACGGTAGTAGCTGAACACTAAAAGCCATGAGTGAGCCCCGTCTGGTGAATCCCCCGGTCGCCGACCCCGCGTGCTTAGAACTATGACGATTTGTGCCTCGCGAGTCTTCTCAATTGTCCGACTCGGAATCCTGCAGTCAAGGCATTCCCCTATGGAAAATGCAATGGTGACATACGCACGCCGCGCGCCAAACAATTTCACGCCGGCAAGTGGGACACGGTTTGAGACAGATGTTGTCAAGACGCGGCGAGATGCGATACCTCGCGAAGTGACGTAGACAGCTCATCTTTGGCCGTTTAGCCGTTCTTCCAATTGCTCGAATCGTTTTCGCATGTTCTCGCAGATCGCTTCGATTTCTTCGAGGGCGTCGAGACTTGGTGAGGTCTTCTCGTTCCCTTGTGGCACGGTCGCGTCTGCATCTACTGGCATCAAGAAGCAAAGGCGTCACCTCTTATCAACGATCAACCGATTCACGCGGTGTTGAGGATCTTGACCAAGTTCTGAAGTTCCTCAATGGAATGCTTGGTCTGTGTGAACTCAGATCGGAGTCTCTGATTCTCCTCCTGAACCCTTATCAGTCGCTCCGCCGCAAGCTTCTCCCTACGCTTCGCCTCCTCAAGCTCGCTGTGAACCTCTTCCAAGCTCGAATCAAACATTCGCTTCTTGGGCTTTCGTTGATCGAGTGCAAGCCAACTGACGTACTTGTCAATCTCCCGGGAACTAGGCTTGTGACCAAGCCTGTAGTTGACTTCATCTGTCGTCCAGCCTTTGCGAAGAAGGTCGCAGGCCATCGAGCTTCGCAAATCCTTGAGCGTTACCTTCTGGCCAGCTGGAAGGCAGGATGCCTTCGTAATACGAACCGCTCGCTCAAGTACCTTGGCCGCCATGCGATGTCCAAAGCCAAACAACAGCTGATCGTCAGTCATCTGAGCGAAAATCGAATCGAGCAGCTGGACCGTCTCGGGATAGTTGGTCGTCTCAGCGCGTGGCGTCCGGCTACGTTTTAGAATCTCTCGTCGGAGGTTGATCGTATACTCCGCCTGACAGGTTTCCTTATTGACTTGCCTTGAGAAGTCGCGTTTGCGAAGCTGTAGAAGCGAATGGCCATTTTCACCAATATCCCACGCAAGCCATAGTAGAACCTTGTGCTCCATTTTGTTCACAACGCCCATGATTTGCCGAAATGTCTCTTCCCGAATAAACCGCACCTCGCTTTGCGACGCTGGCTGGTAGAATTCCATCACGGATTGCGCGAGTTCGCGTTTTCCTGCCAACTCAAAC
>JAJDDZ010000055.1 GCA_029260025.1 Phycisphaerae bacterium
CGCCCCGCAGCAGAACCATTGGCTCAGCGGACCGCTCTGCACCCCGTTGCAGTCGTCTGGACACGATAGGCAGTTTTCGCCGTCGCCAGCCTCACAGGTTCCGTTCCCGCAAACCGCGCCGCCGGTGTCATGGCAGTCCGAGTTACATGTGCACGCGTCTTCGCCTTTTTCGCAGACGCCATTCCCACAGCATGTCGTCAGCATATTGTGATGGCACATGCGATCCTGCCCGCAAAGATCGGTCGAGCAGGAGTTTCCGTCATAGCATTCCTTGTCGATCGAGCATTCGCAAGCAGTCGCGTCGTTGCGGCAGGTCCCGCTCGCGCAGCTATCGACTGTGCAGGCGATCCCGTCGTTACAGTCGATCGGGGTGCCTGCGCATGCTCCCGAGGAGCATGCGTCGTTCGTGGTACAGGCGCTACCGTCATCACAGACGAGTGAATTCGCCACGTTCTGACAAGTACCGCTGGAGCAAGCGTCAGTGGTACAAGGGTTGCTATCATCGCAGTTGATCGCAACTCCGGCGCAAACACCTGACGAACAAGTGTCCGACGTCGTACATGCGTTGCCGTCGTCGCAGAGGTCGGTGTTGTTGACGTATTGGCACACGCCGCCGACACAGGTCGCCGTTGTGCAAGGATTGCCGTCGTCAACGCATTCAGCTGACACAACGCATGAAGTCTGAACCGCTTCGTGTACGCATGCGCCAGCCACACAGGAATCAGTCGTAGCCGCATCGCCGTCGTAGCATTGGGGGTTGTCAGTACATGCTTCGAATGCCCCGAGATCGACAGTGCCACCGATGATACGCGGGCTACCACCCAAGTCGGTTTCGATGCCGATTACAAACGCGTTCTCGCCCATGTTGATATACGGAGAGTTTGAAGCCAACCGCAGGTCCCCGGATGTGTCCATGGTGAGCAGCGGATCGTTCTCCCACATGATCCCACTGCCTGCGCCCAACCAATCACCTTGAACAACGCTTGTTTCGATCGTCGCGAAGGCGTTGCGATCATCAACGACTTGGTCCGGCAGGTTTCCCCAAAGCACGCTGTTGCGGATAACCGGATAAGCGCCTCCACCGTAATTGTACACAGCGCCACCACCGATGACGGCGGTGTTGTTGTAAAGTGTGCAGTTACGGAACGACGCGTCAGTAAGAAACTGGTTGAAAATCGCGCCACCCGCTAGGGCTTGATTTTCGGAAAAAACGCAATTGACAAAGTCCGCGTTGACGTTTCCATCGTTAAAAACCGCTCCCCCGAACTCAGTTGCGATGTTCGCTCGAAACCTGCAATCTTCGAAGCGCACTGGATGGAGTCTGTACATCACAGCCCCGCCACTTGTAGCGCTGTTCGATTCAAACGTGCAGTCTGTAAAGCTGCTACGGCCTAACTCTTGAAACACCGCCCCGCCATCGCCGCCGGCGGAATTCTCACGAAACGTACATCGACGAAACTCTGGAAAGTTTAGAAGATTTCTAACTGCACCACCGTTTCGTGTCGCGTGGTTGTTGGTAAAAACGCAGTCATTCACGATGATGTCTGCGATCTCATAGCTAAGCAATCCCGCGCCGTCACTATCTTGGCTGCTGCCGTCCGCGAATCCCGCGGAAATGACTAATCCTTCTAGCTCTGTCCTCTGTTCCAATCGCTTACAGGTCAGAACATGCCAGCTATTCTCGTATCTCGTTGATGGGTTTCCATCAACGTCGTCAGAAGCGAGGTCACCGGACAAGATTGTCCGGTGAATGTTGAAATCTCGAGGATTAGGGCCTGCTCCTGCTAACCCCAAGTAGCCGCCTCTTAATGATGTTCCGCTAACGATTTCGAAGGTGTAATTGCGGAGACCTGTTCCGCTTGGCCATTGCTCACTCTGATCCGGTCTGTATGTCCCCGCTGCAACACGGATCTCTCCAACTGATCCACCTGCGTTTCGTGCGTTTGTAAGCGCATCTTGCAGAAAACGGTACGCGCTGGACCATGCTAATCCGTTACCACCTGCTGGCGCGTCGTCGTCCACGTAAAGGATTGTTCCCCCACGAGCCACGGATGCGCACAGACCGATAGCGAGCAATAACTTCAGCGGGACATGGTGTGTCATCGGATTGATACCTAAGGTGGTGGGACGCGAGCTTGAAGTTGGACCCGGCTACCGGACCTGGTCATCTCCCATCGACATCCTTACCCGGCCTCGGCAGCCAGGACAATCGCTTTATTCCCCCCACGCTTCCTTCGCATCCCAGTATACTATACTTACTTGGTTGACGGTAGCTTGAATTTCATATCGATGCGCTGATTTCAGATTTACGCCGAAGGCGACCGACATATCACGGAGCATGGTGTGATATTCGATAGCTTATCGGCCTTGTTGGTCTAGGTAAGAAATAGTGTCTCGAAGTAAGGACATGTGAATTGCCGAAACAAGCCAACCAACCTAGATGGACATCTTGGCGCAGTGTTCAACCTCAAATCCTCCGCACCGTCATGATCTCAGGCGTCCCTAAGACCCACTCGTTTCTGACCCGCCTCCTGTGAGTATACCGCGATCGTAAGGGTCGCTGACCCAAGCAGATTTGCTTACGTCCTATCTTGACGACCTCTGATGGTCCGATACGATCCTAGGCGGTCTTGGGTCGCTAGGTGTGTTAGGCAAACCTACGCATCATTGGCGTCAAACAATTCTTACGCTCGAACAATAAAGGGAGGGACGTAGTGACATCGACGCGCACTTCTTCAGCGAATCGTTCCAGGGTCAGTTCCGTTAGATTAACTTGTTCGATCGCGGTGCTATGTTTGATCCTTTCAAAATCAGATGAAGCCTCCGCCCAATGCAATCCATCCATTCGAGCCTTGAACAGTCCGGTGAACGTCCGTGTTGGCAGTCAGTTTGAGATGTTTATTGGGCTTGGCTCTGGCGGTATCACTGGTGGCGATCGGATGCAAATCAATCCTGTAGAGCTTGTACTTGGGCAGGCAATGGCGTTTCCGTGCGACAGACGAGTTACAACTGTCCCTGGAACGTGCTTGGTTGAGGTCTCGGGTGACGGGATTGGCAACGACGACGGGTTGTGCGATTTTCTGGAAGGTTGCGAATCAGTTGAGTGGCTGGTGGGCTGCCCGGCTGGCGGCGGACAGCCCAATGATCTGATAATTTTGACGCCTAGTCACCCCCTTTACTTCGTGGCCAATCAACCAGTAACAGATTGCCAGTTTCTCTTCCCAGTTGACGTCGTTTCACCGACGCCGCCGGAACTTACGTCAGATTCTGGGCAAGTAACCTACTCCGGAGAATGCAATCTGGTCCCGCCGCTAACGGCGGGTGCCTTCGCAACTGTGCCGATCAACCTTGCGAACCTTGAGATAGAAAAGACATGTAGCGCCAATAGCCCCGACGGCACACATCCCGTTAGCATCACGGTCACGAATACGGGTGGTGTACTCTTAACGGCTTGCCAGACCAACGATGTCGTTTTTCCTGACGACCCCATCTGTCCACCTACTGGCGCATCAGGAGATGAGTTTCTTTTTGGGGAGTTTAATCTCCTTCCCGGAGAGTCAAAAACGATAGTTACTTCAGTCGGGCCGTTCTCACAGCCCGTTTGCAATATGGCGACCATAACTTGCGACCTTTCAGACTCCACCGTTGCAATAGACGCTCCCGCTTTCGACGAATGTTTTCCGCTGCAGCACTTGCGGCTCGTTAAGAAGAATCAATCCGACTATCCGATGCCCGGCATCGCTTTTGTTGTCACCGGGCCGGTTGACCGGTCTTGCACAACGGACGTCAATGGCGAATGCTACTTCCCAGACATCCCTGTTGGCCAGTACACCATTGATGAGCCTTCGCCGCCAACAGGGTATGTCTTGGAAAACTGCACTCCGGACGAGGACTTGATAACGCCGGGCAGCCAAGCGACGCTCCGCGCTGGCGAAGAGTTAATCATGACATGTACAAACTGCAAGCTACCCGACCTTTGTATCCATAAGACAGACACACAAGGTACCCCAATGGCTGGCGTACGTTTCGTTTTCACCGGTCCAGAGACTCGCGAGTGTACGACAAATCTAAGCGGCGACTGTTGCATAGAAGATGCTATCCTGAACGAGACATATACGATTACGGAACCAGATCTTCCGCCCGGCTATGTTTTCGAAGGTTGCGACGTCGATGAGGATCTTGTTGTGCCGGGCACCCAAGTGACGCTTCGCAGCAACGACTGCGGAAACGCCAGGACGCTTCAATGTTTCAACAGAGGTGTTTGCCGTGACGACACCGATTGTAATGACGAAGACGAATGCACGGTGGATTTGTGCGATCCGAATACCGGTTGTTCAAACATCCCAGAGTGCGCGTCCCATGCGGACTGCGCCGATGGCGATGCGTGTACGGAGTCCGTTTGTTTGTTTAATGGCTGTTGCAAAACCAAGCCACTTTGGTGCGACGACGGAAACGTATGTACAACGGACTCATGCGACCCCGCGATCGGTTGCATATATGAAGACAGGGGCGGTCTTTGCGACGACGGGAACGACTGTACAATCGATTCTTGCGACATTGAGAACGGATGCGTCCATGTCGCCGCTTGTTCCGCCCACCGTGACTGTGATGATGGAGACGCTTGCACGGATAATTTCTGCCTTGTTGATGGGTGCTGCACGCAAAAGCCAAGGGTCTGCGATGACAACGACCCTTGTACCGGTGACTCTTGCGATCCAGCCATCGGTTGCGTACACGAAGACATTGGTACGGGAAATCCCGATTGCGTTGGAAACCCGTGCGATTCGGACGGCCATGGCGATAGCGGCCCCGACTCGGATAGTGATAGTGACGTCAATTGCGATTCCGATTCTGATTTGAGTACGGGAGAGGGAGCACGAGGAGTCGGTCGCGAAACGCGACGTCCCGAGAGCGTTGGTAAACGTCACAACCGTGAGAACGGAGGACCAACTCCGGTGCCGAAGCGAAAGCCCAGAACATAATAATCACTGGTGGTTGTACACGGGCGAAGGAACCAATTTTGCGAGGCTGTGCGGAACGCGGCTACGTTCGCGAATCTTTGCCTAAAGGACCCAAAGAGATGCAGGCCACTATCGTTGGCGTGTGAGAATTTCGAGTATACGAACAAAGGTGTCCCGCAATCGAGACAGTAAGGCTGCCGTTGCTAGCGTGCGACGCGTATTGCTGATGGAAGTGGTCGTGTTTCTGCAACATAGCTAGGTTGTTAAGACAACGAGGCGTCACCTATTGTTGTCGAAGGTAACGTCGCGCGATCGGAATTGGGGCGCTTTCGAAACCGTTAATTTGAGTGCATTTTTGTTCTCCCTATCTTGACGCGATTTTAGGGCTCGATAGGATCCTAGGTGACTTTGGGACAATCGGTGTGCTGGGCTAAACAAGGCATCGAAGCGTCAGACATTTCTCGCGTACAAACAACACAGGGAGGGACGTAATGACTTTGACGTACATTTCTTCGACGGGCCGTCGCAGGCTCTCATTCGTAAACCCTTGTTACCTGGTCGCGATTCTGTTGTTGAGTCTCTTGCATTCTGGACCGGCCGTCGCTCAATGCAACCCCAGCCTGAGCGTAGCCAACCTCCCGGTCGACGTTCGTGTTAACGATATTTTTGAAGTTTCGGTCGGGCTAGGTGCCGGTGAAATTCTTGGCGGAGACAGGATGCGGATCAACCCAGTCGAGTTCCGCCTTGGGGCCGCGATGTCGTTTCCATGCGATACGCAGATCACAACTGTTTCCGAAACGTGCCTCACTGAGATCTTGGGTGACAACATTGGTAACGACGACGGGTTGTGCGATTTCCTGGAAGGTTGCGAATCAGTTGAGTGGCTGGTGGGCTGCCCGGTTGGCGGCGGACAGCCCAATGATCTGATAATCTTCACGCCCAGTCACCCCCTTTACTTCGTGGCCAATCAACCAGTAACAGATTGCCAGTTTCACTTCCCAGTTGACGTCGTTCCACCAACGCCGCCGGAACTTACGTCAGATTCTGGGCAATTGACATACTCTGGAGTATGCAATCTGGTCCCGCCGCTAACGGCGGGTGCCTTCGCAACCGTGCCGATCAATCTTGCGAAAATAAAGATAGAAAAGACATGTAGCACCAATAGCCCCGACGGCACACATCCCGTTAGCATTACGGTCACGAATACGGGCGGTGTACCATTAACGGCTTGCGAGACCAACGATGTCGTCTTTCCTGACGACCCCATCTGTCCACCTACTGGCGCATCAGGAGATGAGTTTCTTTTTGCGGAGTTGTTTGATCTCCTTCCGGAAGAATCGACAACCGTGCTCACATCCGTGGGTCCGTTCTTGCAGCCTGCTTGTAATGCGGCGACCGTCCAGTGCAAACTGGCCGATTCGAGCGTGGTTATAGAAGCCACCGCCTTCGACGAATGCGTTCCGCTTGGAAACCTGAAGCTCTTGAAGAAAGATCAAGACGGCGTCGCGATGCCCGGCATCACTTTTGTTGTCACGGGGCCGGTTGACCGGTCTTGCACAACGGACGTCAATGGCGAATGCTACTTCCCAGACATCCCTGTTGGCGAGTACACCGTAGGTGAGCCTTCTCCGCCAACAGGGTATGTCTTGGAAGGCTGCACCCCGGATGAAGATTTGATAACGCTGGGTGCCCAAGCGACGCTTCTTGCAGGCGAACAGTTGGTCATCACATGCACAAACTGCCAGCTGCCGGACCTGTGTATCCATAAAGAGGACACGCAGGGGAACGCGATCGCCGACGTACGTTTCGTTTTCACCGGCCCAGAGACTCGCGAGTGTACGACTGATCCAAACGGGGATTGCTGCATCGAAGATGTTGTCCTAAACGAGACGTACACAATCACTGAACCGGACCTTCCGGTCGGTTATGTGTTCGAAGGCTGCGACGTCGACGAAGATTCAGGTTTATCGGGTGCTCAAGTAACGCTCGGCAGCAACGACTGTGGCGACGCAAAGACGGTCACTTGCAAAAACTGCAAGCTGCCTGCGCTGGTCCTTATTAAAGAGGACACGCTTGGGAACCCGATGGCGGGCGTCGTGTTTACGATTACCGGGCCTGAGTTGCGTGAGTGCACAACCGACGTCCAAGGCATGTGTCGATTTGAAGGTCTGCGCCTCGGGATCT
>JAJDDZ010000056.1 GCA_029260025.1 Phycisphaerae bacterium
AGGATGAGTCCTCCTCCACCGTCATCTAAGCTATCGTATCCGTTTTGTATAGTGAACCCACGGAGGACCGTCGAGGGCCCATTGTTTGTGCTGTAGATACACTGGGTATTCCCGGCACCATCTACGAGCGTGGGATTTGCAATAGGATCACTTTGCGCTGGGCTAGTCTCCGTACCTGCGAAGCCGCCAATGATTTTAATGTCGTTCTTTAGGCTAAACGGCAAATATGTTCCTGCCTTGACCCAAACCTCATCCCCAGCAGTTGCAGTTGATATAGCGGTTGGGAGGCTGCAAGCTTCTGTCCAGCTCGTCGTACAGTCGCCGCTACCTGTCGTACTTGCATAATACGTCGTAGCAAAGCTTAGATTCGCGAAGCTTAGCACGGCCAGCATGGTTGTTTTTTTGAAAATCATGTTCTTCATTTGATAAATCCTCTTTTGAGTTGTAGTGAATCCAATAGCACGTCCAATCCTATCTACCGAAGGTATTTGTCGATCGCTAAGGACTGCACGTGGGCGTAATCGGATAAGGGTATTGCTCTCCCTTAACGGCATCAACAGTAGCGGTGAGGTCCATGACATTAGTGTTGGATTCTTCCGGAGCAATGAACTCTTGGCGTAATAAGGTTCGCACCTTTCCGAGGACCCCTGTGTTTTTTATCTGATCTATGACGCCCACTACGTCAGTTATGTTCGGTTGAGTCGAGGATTCTGCGGTTCGGTCCTGGAACAATCCAGAAACATCGCCCCAGCGTGCCGTTTGAACCTTGAGCGGTGACGAAATAGCTGAACACGCCGATTAGGTACCGACACAAGTGTCGTCATTCACTTCGATTTCATAGTTGGAACTAGGTACGACGTCGGTTCCGTATACGTACAGATTTTCTCCGGCAAGCGCCGTTTGCCAGTTTGCGTAGTGTGGAGTGCATTGAAGCGGAGCGCATTTGAACGTTACGAGCGACCCAAGACGCTCTTCGCAGTTTCGCACCGGTCCAATCCACCTTAACGCGCCGCCCATGTCGTATTCTGCAGTTGCCGGATGCGCCGCTTGATTCGATGGTGCGGGATCATGAATAGAAACGACACGCAGACGCAAAGCGAAGTTTGGCTCGGGCGATTGCGGCAAAGACATCGACACGAAGCGATTTGAGTCCTCCACATCGCCAGCTAACAGAGACGCCGGTATCGGGTCGGGCAGTACGCAATCATCGATAATTCCATCCCAGTTACGATCGTTAGTAATCGCCGTTGTCATGTACGCCGATCCTCGGTAGATCGGTCCAAGCCCAGCGACGGCCCCAAACCGATCGAAAGCCGCGCCGACCATCAAGCTGTCCCCAAAGACTGCGACAGATGTTCCTGCTTCGTCGCCTGCTGCGCCACTGGGAGACTTAAGTCTACGATGATGGGCAATTCCATCAGCCTTGATCAGATAGATATCCGCCGCACCTGAGTTCGAGCCGATCGCATCTGCTCTAGTCGATCCTACTACGATAATGCCGCGGTCTGCATTGGTGCCAATGCTGTCGCTGTGATGGATCGCAACTGACCATCCGAAGAAATCGCCGGCCGCCGCGATCAGGTTTCCATATGTGTCGCGCGGCAGCGGCAACCTCCCTTCCTCGGTCCAGGTCAACCCGTCAAACGCAAACGTGTAGACAGCGCCGACGTTCGCCATCGTTGCGCCAGCATCATCGGATGCATCAGCAGAGTAGGCACCAATTACAGCGCGACCATCCGTAAGGCCCAAGGAGGCACCGAATAAATCTCCTGCTGAAGCATCGAATGGCTTAAGGGAGCCTGCCGGGTTCCATATCGTGCCATCGTATTTGTATACAAACACTTCGCCTGCGTTCGACAATCCGTTGGGATCAGCACGACGAGCACCTACAATCGCTATGGTGTCTTCGATTGCCACGTCACCGCCGAACTGAGGCGTTGTGCTTCCTGCGGGCGAAGGGATATCAGCATCAAGATCCCAGGTTGTCCCATTATACCTGTAGAAGAGTGCTCGACCTTGTGCGCCGTCCGCAAGCGAAGCGCCGACAATCGCGACTCCGGTGCTCGCATCAATATCAACACTGACACCAAAAGCATCGCCCACTGCTGTACCGGGGTAGGTTAGTTCTTGTCTGAACGTCCAGACCCCCGAGATCAGTTCATATATGCGTGCCAATCCTGCGGCAACGGATGAGTCCGCTCCGACCAAGAGGAAGTTTCCACTCATCGCAAGACTCGATCCGAACTCACGATTATTTACGTTCAGAGGTGGCGGGAGCGTCAGGATCATATTGTCGCGAGTCCAAGTACCTCCAGAGAATGTGAAAGTATGAACTACCCCAGCCCTAGTCGAAGAGCCATCCGACATTCCTGGTCCTGAAACAGCGGCCTGATCACCAGAAACCGCTACGGCATGGCCGAATTCCCGATCTATGAGTTCGGCTGCCTGGTCGTCTGCCGGATACAGCCGTGTATCAGATACCTCGATAATCTGTCCGATGTCTTCCGAATCCGCCACGTCGTTGGAATTGCAATCCGAAATATATTCGTATGCACCCATGTCAGGCACAGGCCAGGCGCCGCACGCACCGATCGACTGCGAACAGTCGGGCGCGGTAAGCTCATCGACGCGGCGCGGGCCACGAGTTAGGTCATATGGAATCGACTCACCAGTGTCACCGTCACCGTCTAGATCAAGGATGTCAGTAGCAAGCAGTCCAATCATTGCAGCATCGACCGAAGGTGAGGTTACTTGCAGCGAGTAATCTGACCTTGTGGCGGTCGGGTCAATGAAGAGTGGATCATCTACTGAAGTTGTTCCGAGGTTGGCCGAGCCGATGAAGGCTATGTGGCCCGCGCTCCCGTCAATATCGCCCGCCTCGAATTGCCTGATGTTGCTGTGTCGAATCCTGACCTTGTCGCTTCCTTGGCGCCGTTCGAACAATTGTTTTCCTGCACTAGCAGTGTTTCCCCAGAAGATGGTGTTTTCGATTAAGAGCTCCGGCCATCCGTTTGGATCGAAGCCCCCTGGATCCGTATATAATCCACCGCCGTTTCCGTTGCCTGCATCATTGTCTGCGATCGTGCAGTTCAAAATCGTCAGGCCGATTCCGGAAGTATGATAAATGCCCCCGCCGTCGATGCCGGGAATCTTCGTTTTGTTTCGTGCGATCAACGTATTAACGATGGTTACTCTAGATGGTGGCACTCCCTGAAGCCATAGGCCTGCACCGTTATCTGAAGTGAGATTGTCAACTATCTGCGAATTTACTAGGTAGGTATTCGTCATTGCCTTCCCACCGAAGGAACCATGGCCTGTATAGTTTTCGGATATCAAAAGATTGACGAAGCGTCCGCCCATTACGTCGCCTTCACTCCCATAAATGGCACCGCCCGACGCGGACGGAGAGAAATTGTGCTTCAACGTGCAATTGCGCACGGTCCCTTCTCCACTCTCAAACTTGATGGCCGGCCCGCCATCCGTTGCGAAGGAATTTGGTACGCTGCCGTCGTTTCGTCCCTGAACGATACTGAAGCCATCCAAAACTGCATCATTAAAGTTGCTACCGACGGGGAATGTTACGATGTGGTCGCTGTTCTCATTCATATTGGCGTCGTGATAGTCGACGTCGTCGCCGTCTCCGTCGAAATCAAAAGCCTCGCAGCCACTCGGAATGCAGTTGTGACAATAGCAATTCCAAAAAGCCAACCAATTCGTCATTGTATCATCGCCGTTCAGGTCACCCGAGAGTACGGAGTCCTCGGTGGGATCAACGGCGTGTTGATCAGAATCCAGCGTTCGCGCAGCGAGGTCGGGTTCGCCACCAATGCCACCTGGCCATATAGCGCCCTCAAAGCCTCCGAAGACTTGCACCGTATTCTTCATCGTGAAGGTATGGGAAGAATTAGCTCCGGGTTTGTATGTGCCATTTGCGACGTAAATATGTTCAGTGGTAGCTTCCAAGTTGTCCGTTCTCCCGATAGCTTGTTGGAGAGACGAGTATGCCGTCGCCCAAGACAGGCCGTCAGGGCTAGGCGCCTCCGAATCGGCGTCCACATACCAAATTTTGTCCGGCTCCGCGCCGAAACCAGCCGCCGACATTAGGCCCAATATAAGTATTACCTGCCAGAATTTCCGTTGCATGGTTCTGCTCCTTTTGACGTTGCGCGAAACGATGAGCCTCTACTCGACAACTCGCCCCTGCGCGCAGATTTTGAATCCTCGTAGTCTTAATTCAAGAACGGCGCGTAACGCGAAACGGCGTCCGAGGTTGAGCTTGCACGTCCCATAAACAGACTAAAATATCTGGGGAGCGCTCACTGATATTTCAAGTTTTTGCAGATTGTTCTCCGCGAAGGTCGGAAACCGCGGCTGTGCGCGTTTCAAGAATTCTGTCAGCCATATCGCACAACCGCGTCCGTGCTCTTTCTGGCTCCGGCAAGCTGGCAAGATCTCGAAAATGAGGGACCCTGACAGGATTTCCCAACCTGTACGTAGGTTGCCCTTTTCTCATGCGATGGATCCCGAGACGACTAGTTATGGGACCAAGACTGATAGGCAGAAGTTTTTTTGAAATTCACCCGCCACGTGGCTTCGGGCGGTGTTATAAAAGGTAGAGGGGGAGAATCGAGATGCGACAACGAGAAAACCAAGACAAGCTGGGTTTCAGACGACTTGATCAGAGTAACACGCCCTGCGTGTCGGGAAAGGAAGCGCCGTTCAGAGCGAAAGTTGTTCTCGCAGCAATGCTATTTTTCGCGACACCGATATTCGCTCAACGGATTATCTACGTTGACGATGACGCCGTCGGTTTGGAGACGGGGGAGAATTGGAAGAACGGCTACCCTGATTTACAGGATGCGCTGGATGACGCACGTGACGTCGGCGGATGTCCCTGTGAAGTGTGGGTTGCGGAGGGCACCTACAAACCTGATCGCGGGACGGGGAATCGTCTCATGCTATACGACATGATGAGCGGAGTTGGCGTCTACGGGGGATTCGCCGGCTGCGAAACTGGGCGCGAACAGCGAATACCCGGCATGAATGAAACGATTCTTAACGGGGACCTAAATGGCGACGATGACCTCGACCTTGAACCGACGAATGGTTGCTGCATTGCACTAACGAAGTACGGTTGCGAGGATGTGACCTGTCGCGAAGCCGTGATTGACCGGTTTAGTCAATGTGAAAGAGTTTGGGATTCCCTTTGTGTCCATGTTGCCGAGGAACTTTGTTGCGAGCTCTGCGTGCCGACGTTCTGCGACAATTCAGTCGGGCTTGTGCGGGCGTTAGATACCGATGCCACAGCGGTGTTGGACGGGGTTACGATGACACGCGCTCACCCACGTGGTGCTCCAGAGGGTTTCGTTGGAGGCGGCGCTTTCTTGGGTCGCGATTCTGACGTGCAGGTAAATGGGTGCATTGTAAGAGAGAACCTTTGGGGCGTATCATCCATACAGCGTGGTGCTCCGCGTATCACGAACACTCTGTTTTCGCGTAACCGTGCTTTCATCACGATGCTTGTGTCAACCTCCTCCCCAGAGATTTCGGGATGCCAATTCGTTGATAACGAAGGTACGGGATTGCTGATCTCAGATGACGTCGTGGTTCGAGATTGCCTTTTCATGCGCAACAGAAACGGCGGATTGGCTCTGGACCAGGTCGCCAGCGCCGTCGGTTGCACTTTCATCGATAATCAGGCGTGGTCCGGTGCCGGAGCAAGCGGAACGGGCGTGCATACGATTGCCGATTGCGTGTTTCTCGGAAACCGCGCCGAGAATTCTGGCGGAGCTGTTTCAATCAACGCGGGCTTAGTGATTAATAGCGTCTTTGTGGGAAACAAAGCGGGGAGGGAAGACCTGCTTGGCGGAGCCAGCGGCGCAGCGATCGTTGGGGGATTGGGAACGGTCGCCATCATCAACTCCACTGTCTTCGCCAACACGGCTGGCGCTTCCGTTGGAAGCGGTATTTTCACGAATTCTATTTTCTGGGCCAATGAAACCAGTAACGGAGAGCGTGCTGAGAGTATTCAGGTTAGAGGTGGGACCGGAGACGTACTGGACATCAGTTATAGCATCGTCGAAGGGTGGACGGGCGACTTGGGCGGCGTCGGGAATAGTGGCGTTGACCCGATGTTTGTCGATGCGGACGGTCCGGACGACATTCCTGGTACCGAAGATGATAATCTTCGATTGCTCCCCGGGTCACCTGCGATTAAAGCGGGCGACCCGGTCGGGTTTGTTGGTCCAGCGAGTGATCTCGATGGTCATCCGCGAACAATGTGCAGCCGTAGAGACATCGGGGCGTATGAATTTGGGATTGGCGATTACGATTGCGATCAAACCGTTGATCTTTGGGATTTTTCCGCCTGGGATTCCTGCGCGTCTGGCCCCGAGGGCGCACCCTACACGGAGGACTGCAAGGCCTTTGACTTCAACACAGACAAGCTGATCGATCTCTTTGATTTTGCGGGGTTTCAGCGACTATATCAGATTCCGTAGCTGATTTTGTCAACGGTTCAGATGTGATGGCCAGCGGAGGGAGTGGTTTGATCGGCCTAGAAGATCCGAGACTAGCAATCGAGCGTCTGGCGCTCGGCGGAATGGGTGAATCGCAAGAGGCGTTTTGGGTGCTTTTCGATGCCGCCTGGCCACTTCTTGAGCGGTTTGCCAAGGCTCGTATCGCTCGAAAGGGACTGCAAGAGACACTTGCCAAAGACTGTGCGCAAAACGCTTTTGAACGAGTCTGTAAGTATAGGGCTGGCTATCGCGGAACAACTGAGGGTGAGTTCTGGGCGTGGTTCGGGAAAATATGCGATAATGCGGTGCGAACTGCGTTGCAGAAAGAGCGGCGTCACCCGCGCCCGGTTTCGGACCTAGATCAGGGTGATGAGTTTGGACTCCTGACCCCATCGAAGTGCTCGTATCCTGACATCGCCATCGAGACTCAAGACGCATTTCGCGCGTTGGAGGCGTGTATGCAAGAAGTTGATGAAGTCGGGCAGACTGTGATGCGCCTGCGCTATTGGCCGCCACAGCTTTCCCAACGTTGCACGGCCGAGTTGTTGGGATGTTCGCCCGCACAGGTTTTTAAGCTTGAGCACCGATCGCTCAAGTCACTATTGAAGTGCCTTAACGCAAAGGGAATCGAATACGCTGACGACATGTTTGCGTAGGTAATCACGACGAGGACTTCGACCATGGATGAAAAATCGCTCGGCAAACTGCTGGCAGATTGTGCAATTCGCCAACCCGACGATCGGTTGTTCACCGACCAGGAGAGGGCGCAAATCCGAGCGGACCTTCGGGAACTCGAACCGAACGAAGTCCACAACAGAAGCCCTTCGAATGGCAGGTGGCTTCGCCGACCCATACTATTAGGGTATGGTGCAATT
>JAJDDZ010000057.1 GCA_029260025.1 Phycisphaerae bacterium
GGTGAGCGGGTCTCCGCGTAGGGGCCAAATGGCAACGGTCCATGCCATCCAGATTCCCCAGCCGATGATGGGGGCGCTTATGAAAATCGACTCCCACAGTTCGGACTGACGTGGAGCGGTGCCCCATAGTCTCCAAATCCATAAGGCGGCGATGGGCGCAGCCAGGCAGACGGCGGTCGCAAGCATGGTTCGAGTTTTGATCTTTGTGGACCACACGACATCGTTTTTCCAAATGTCTAGCCATAGCATTATCATGATTATCGCTGCGACAGTGAAGGTCTCAACGAATGGGTCAGACCAACCGAAGAGGTTATTCAAACCCACCATTAGGATGAGAAAGATTCCGAACATCATTGGAATTGTTCCGATCGACGCGGCGAGGCATCTCGCACGATGTGACACTCGGGGCGTGCGCTGGTTGTTTGTTTTTTCTTTCATGTTCTCGTCCAACTTTTCATAGCCCCACCAAAGCCAAATTGACATCCAAATCCAAAACGCAATACCGATTTCATGTTGTCCAACCCGAAGAACTAGACTGTCGCCACACCCGCCGGAGTCCCAAAGCGGCTGAGCATAGGCGACCTGGGCGAACGGGATCATCGCAACAATCGCCGTTAACCGCCTGCGACCAAGCGTCCAGAGGACCGCCGTTCGCCAAATGAGAATGGTGGCAGTGACAAAAATGACCGAGAAGAAGAGATGGAAGTACCTAAACGAATCGAATGAATCCGTGAAGTAGTTTGGGCCTGCATACTCCTTGATAGCCAGTACTCCGAGGATCGAGACTGTTGGTACGATTGGGAGGAGTGCGAGGGCGCAGACGAGTCGGCGGGTTGTGCTCGCCAGGCGGTCGCTTGCTGGTGCAACTGTGAGATTGTCGGAGTCCTCGACCTGCATGGGGATAGTATGGTTGGTCTGGAGGGTATCGCCAAGCCCACTTCATTTTGCATTCTGTGGAATGAGCGAGGATAATCGCATGCCGGTTGCGGGACTTTCACTGACGGGCAGCCCGGATAAGATAGGCGTTGACGAACGGTCAGGATCGATGAACGACACCTTTTAGCGGAGACCTTGCCCGATGAGTGCAGCTCGTATCGCCGTTGTATTTGGAAGTGATTCTGATTGGCCTGTGATGGAGGGCTGTGTTAAGCAGCTTCGGGCGTTTGACGTTGCTCCGCATGTTGAAGTGATGAGTGCGCATCGGAGTCCGGACCGGGTGGCTGAGTTTGCTCGGGATGCTGAGAAGAATGGGGTTGAGGTGATCATCGCTGCTGCGGGGATGTCGAACGCGCTTGCTGGCGCGGTGGCAGCTCATACATGTTTGCCAGTGATTGGAATTCCGCTGGACGGTGGTTCTTTGAAAGGATTCGAGGCGCTTCTTTCTACTGTTCAGATGCCGCCGGGTATGCCGGTTGCGACTGTTTCGGTTGGGGCTGCTGGCGCTACGAACGCGGCGCTACTTGCTATTCAGATTCTTGCTCGGGGTGATAAGAAACTTGCCGACGCCTATCGGAGTTTTAAGGCGAAGCAGGCTGCGAGAGTCGCTGAGAAAAACCAAGCCCTTCAAGACAAGATCAAGTCATGACCCCGACCATCAGCGGGACCATGCCGCCGAGGACGATTGAGTGGGTCGGTGATCTTGGTGGCTGCGCCAAGCTGATTGATCAAACCAAACTTCCTGGCGAACTTACTTTTCTTGAGATCCAAGACGCCCCTTCCATGTTCGAAGCGATTTTGCATCTTTCGGTACGGGGTGCTCCTGCGATTGGAATCGCTGGAGCTATGGGGGCGGTGCTTGGGGTTCGTGATTTTTCGGGCGAGTGTGATGCGTTCCTTGCCAAGCTGGACGAAGTTTGTGATTACCTTGCGTCGTCTCGGCCTACTGCGGTCAACTTGCAATGGGGACTGGACCGGATGCGGCGGGTTGCTCGGGCGAGCGGCGGAGATGTTTCCGCACTGAAAGCCACGCTGCTTGCTGAAGCGGATTTGATTCGTGACGAAGATGAAGCTATGTGTCGTGCGATCGGGGAGCATGGCGAGTATTTGATCGGCGATGGTTGCGGGGTCTTGACGCACTGCAATGCGGGGAGCTTGGCGACTTCCTGGTTTGGGACTGCGCTCGCTCCGATGTACGTCGCTCACAAGAAGGGTCGGAAGTTCAAGGTCTACGCCGACGAGACCAGGCCACTTTTGCAGGGGTCGCGTCTGACGGCCTGGGAGCTTGGGCAGGCGGGGATTGATGTGACGATCCTATGCGACAACATGGCTGCGTCGCTGATGAAAAGTGGGCGGGTCGACCTTGTGATTACTGGTGCGGATCGGATTGCCGCGAACGGTGACGCGGCGAACAAAATTGGGACCTATGGGGTAGCGCTGTTGGCGGCTGCTCATGGGATTCCGATGTATGTGGCTGCCCCTAGCAGTACGTTTGACCTGTCGCTGGGAGATGGTGACGAGATTCCGATCGAGGAGCGGTCGGCTGACGAGATTCGTCGCGGATTCGGGCTGTTGACTGCCCCGGCGGATGCCGAATGCTATTCTCCGGCGTTCGATATTACACCTGCGGGGCTGATACGGGGGTTAATCACGGAGCGTGGGGTCGTTGAAGCACCGACGCACGAGAAGATTGCCGCCCTTTTGGGTTGAATTTGTGTGGTCCTTGCGAGGACACCTGATTCGGTGAACAATGGGCGGTGGACGGTTTTCGACTGAGCGGAATCAGCGATGTCGCAATCCCCCCAGCCTTCCGAATGCGGCGAGCGGCGCGCTTGCCAAGGTTGTTTGCGGGACCTATACTTCGCCGACTGCAGGAATCGTGGTCGCGGGCGATGCGGTCGCCGCGTGGTACTACAAACCCCCAAAACCGGAGCATCCGACGTGACAAAGACCCGTTCTCGCATGGGGCGATTCGTAGCGATCGCTGGGACGATTTCGACCGGTGGCTATCTGCTTGCTGGACCGAATACTGGCTGCACTAGCTTTCTTGGCGAAACGGCGCTGATTGCCGCCGATTTTTGCTTCATCTTTGATTGCCAAAACGGGCTGCTTGGCGGGACCATTGATCCTTGCAGCGGTACCGGCAGTGGGAGTCAGACCGTCGAAGGCGACACAGCTCCTCCGCTGTTTACCGACTGCCCGAACTAGATAACAGGCCGATGCGCTGACGCGCAACGAAGATTCTTCAGAAGGAAAGACTCAAGTATGACAAGAACCAAATCTTCGCTTCGAGGGCGAGTGATTGGCTGGGCTGCGATTGTTGGCTCGGGCCTTGTTGTCCCTCAGTTCATCGACTCTTGCGATGATAGACTTGTTGGGCTGACGAACTTTATCGATCCGTGTGGTACGTTCCTTGCGAACTGCACACCGGGTAGCTTCGCCGCGAATAACTCCGCACTTGGCGATCCCTGTATCGATCCGGAGTGCAGCATTCCAGGACAATGCGGGACGGGAAACCCGCCGCTGGGAACGATTATCGATCTCTGCCCGTAAAGCACAATCAAAATGGCCCGGCGCAAGTCGAACTTGCGCGGGGCTTCTTTTTTAGGAACCAAACTGATGAACCGCAAACGTACGCTTCGATTCTTGCAACTCTTGGCAACCGGTGGGGTCGTGTTTCAAGTGGCTGGATGTGCTGCTGGGCTTGCGCCTGCGATCCTTAGTCTTGCCGAGTCTGCTGCTGTCAACTTCCTCTTCTCGGCTCTTGTTCCTGGGCCATAGCGATTGGGGCATGCGTCCTTGGTCTCATGTGCGATGTTTGGGATTGTTACAGCGACTTTGCCCATGTTCGGCCTGTTTCTTGATTACAAGAAAAAACAGCTTGATCTACCAGTACACTTCGATGATTCGGTTACTGTACCTTCCCTTGGAATCAAACTGCGCAGCAAACTCTGCTAGCGCACTCGACGTGGCCACCTGATCCAATACTAAGAAATGCAAGAACCCACCATCACGCACTACCGTCCGACCGCGACATCTCTACTTTCAGTGGTTCTGGTCTCTTTTATTTTTGGGTGCGAGACGACGCTTCCTTCGGTGCGGTCTGGCGCCCGGATTGACCTTCCCACACCGCGCGGACTGATGAGCGAAACCGCCGGTCCTGAGGCCCGCGTCCCTGAAATCCGTGATGGTTTTCGCCTTACGCCCCGTAGTCTTATTCCGGTTGCGTTCAACCGACAACCTGGAATCAAATCCAGTTATCAACGGTTTCAGTCTGAAGAGGCGCGGTATGATTTCTTTGTTGCGTCACGCGATGCGCTTACGCCGAAGTTGCGAACGAGTAACAGAGTCGGCGAATCGCGTCTGACGGTCGAGGGGAGGAACAGAGTTCGCCACGACGTTGTAGATCGCGACCGCACGCACACCATCGAGATGGCGGTCGAGAAACGGTTCTTTGATACGACCGAGCTTGACGTGGCGCTTGGGTACGACACGGTAGAGTTTAATGACGACATTGGGAACTCGCCTTTTGTATCTGCGACGCTGCGATACCCCCTTTGGGTCTCTCGAAGAAAACTTGAGCGCACGAGTGAAGATATTTTTCGTCAAAACGAATTGAATGATACACAGCTCAACTATATTGAAGTTGTTCGGTTCCGCCTTCAGCGAGCTCTTTTTAGCTTTCACAATGTCGTGCGGCAACGCACGATTCTCGCGCATGCAACAGCATGGCATGATGATCTGGTGCATGTCCGCGAGCGAATGAACACTATTCAAGGTCAAAAGCTTGATAGCGAGATCGGTCGTTTGGATGGTGAGATCGCCAGCCGAGCAGCCGACATTCGAACTCGAACCGGAAGGTTGCAGATCGACATTGAACGGTTGAAGGATCAGTGCGGGATTCCGTTTGAATCGACGATCGAGATCATTGATGAACCGTTTGACCCTTTTGCAGGAATGACGCATGAGGAACTTCGAATGGCTGCGATGAACACGGATCCGGAAATCGCGACGCAGCAGAACTCCGTCCGGAACGCTGAGGTGCAACTTGACCTAGCCAAACGGGGGAAATGGGATCTTACGCTGCTGCTTGGTGGTCGATCTTCGCTCGAGGGTCGCGGGTCAGATGATGGCACTTCGGATTGGTCGATGTCGGTCGGCGTGGATGTTAGCTCGGTCGATCCACGGGTAACCAATAGTCTTATCCGCCAAGCCGAAGCGAACATTGCGCGTTTTTCGCAGGCCATCGAGCAACGCAAAAACTCAATTTTTGTTGATACGCTTGAGCCGTTTATTCGTTTGCAGACGGTTGGAGAAAGTCGCGACGACCTAATTCGCAGTTTGCCAAATTTTGAGTCTGACTACGAAAAGGGTTTCGGAGAGTATGTTGCCAGGACTCTCAATATCGACGATCTTCTAACTCGCAGAGAAAACCTGTTCGACCAGCAGCAAGAGATCGCATCACAGACGCAGCTTCTTGGGGCGAACGTCGCTGAGCTCTGCTCGGCTACTGGAAAATTCTTCGAATTGCTCGAAGAAGAGAACGAGAATCACTCGAATCCGCCTGCGACGCCGTAGCTACACTGGCGTCACGGCCGCGCCCCCCCTACCATGCTCGCACAATGGAACGTGCAACAATCTGTGACAAATTTCTCGACTCGCTGGAGTTTGAACTCTATCCGTTTCAGGAAGAAGCCCTTCTAGCTTGGTTTGAGTGCGAAGGCGGTGTGCTAATCTCTGCGCCTACCGGAATGGGCAAAACGCTGATCGCGGAGGCGGCGATCTTTGAGGCGCTCGCCACCGGGCGGCGGATGTATTATACGACTCCGCTCATCGCGCTGACCGATCAAAAATTTCGGGAGTTTCAAGACAAAGCTGAGGCGTGGGGATTTGATCGGACGCAGGTCGGACTCGTCACGGGTAACCGGCGGGAGAATCCCGACGCGCTGGTTCGCGTTGTGGTTGCGGAAATTCTACTCAACCATGTCATCGGAGACACCGAGCAGCTCGCCGACGTTGACTCGGTAGTTATGGATGAGTTTCACTATTTCAACGATCGCGAGCGCGGGGTTGTTTGGGAACTTTCGCTGGTACTCCTGCCGCCACGGATTCGGTTGATGTTGCTCTCAGCGACTGTCGGAAACCCTCGGGAGTTTGTGCAGTGGGCTCGCGAAAAACATCGGCGCAAGCTCGTCCTTGTACAATCTGACGAGCGACGCGTTCCTCTTGAGTTCGTATGGGTCGGCGAGAAGCTGCTTACTGAACATCTTCCCGACATGGTCGAAAGCGACGATGCCTTGAATCGAGCGCCGGCGCTTGTTTTTTGCTTTAACCGCGATGAGTGCTGGGATGTCGCAGAGCGGCTGAAAGGCGTTAGCCTCATCACGCCCGAGAAGCGGACGGAAATTGAGGCGCACCTTGCTGATTGCGACTTGTCGCAGGGTGCGGGACTCAAGCTCAAACAACTGTTGATCCGGGGAATTGGCGTTCATCATGCCGGGATACTTCCTCGATACAAAGAACTCGTCGAGAAGCTTTTTCTGGCGAAATTGATTCCGTTTGTTATTTGCACTGAGACGCTCGCGGCGGGGATCAATCTCCCGGCGAGATCTGTTGTGCTGAGCACGCTCCTACACGGGAAACCCAGGGAGAAGAAACTAATTGCAGCTTCGGGGGCGCATCAGATGTTCGGACGGGCTGGTAGGCCGCAGTTCGATTCAGCGGGTTATGTCTTTGCACTTGCCCATGAAGATGACGTGAAGATTGCGAAATGGAGAAAGCGCTACGAGCAAATCGATCCGAAGTCGAAAGACCCTGGGATGATGCGGATGAAGAAAGAGCTGGAGCGAAAAAAACCGAGCCGCCGCAAGACCCAGCAATTTTGGGTCGAGGGTCAATTCCGAACGCTTATTGAAGCGGGTCCTGCGAAACTGGTTAGCCGGTCGATGATCCCCTATCACATTTTGATTTACTTGCTGCTTAAGACGGGTACGCTGCGCGACGTGCGTGATTTTCTTTCATTCCGTTTCAATACCGCCGAGCGCGTGGCGAAGTTCCAAGATCAATTGGACTTCATGATCGCCAATCTGAAGCAGTTCGGCTATCTCACGCGCGAAGAAGGCAGCGACCACGTAACACTCAGCGACAATATCGCAGAGCTGTTAACGTTTCGTAGCGTGGACCCTTTGTACGGTCGATTTCTCGCTGAACATCTTAAGAACGCTGACCTGACAGAGAAACTCGTCGCGATCGAGTCGATACTCCCCATTCCGCCTGGGATGGCGCGACGACTCCCCCTTCCAGACGCTGAACCGGGGCCGATGCAGCGCGAAACGATTCAGCCAATGCTGCTTAAGATGGGGATCGCTCTCACGCACCCCGATGGCGGGGTCATGGCGCCGCCTGATGAAGACGAGGGTGAAGATTACCTCGAAGAAAAACCCCCAGAACCTCAGCTGACTTTGCCGGAGATGCTCAAGGCGATATTCGACGCGAAGCTCGCTTCGCCGGAGGACGTCTTGGTACAGCCCAAGTGGGTTGCGGGCGGGGTGTTCGATCATGAGAACGATTTCTACAAGTTTATACGCAATCGCAACCTGGTGAAGAACGAGGGCGTCATACTTCGCCATCTTCTTCGCCTTGTGATCCTTGCGGGCGAGTTTTCGACGATGAGCGGCGGTGATCCGGACTATGATCGCATTGGTGAACTCACGACACGCATTTGTCAGCAAGTGGACCCTCGATACACGGATCGTTTTCTTGAAGCTGAGGCTGAGGCGCGGAAGCTAGCGTCATTGGAGCAATGCCCGGAGAGCAATTAAGGTTGGTCGATCTTCTGGCGAAGCTTCTTGATCATCACTGTTTGCCTATCCAACTCGCGCTCGAATTCACTCATTGCAAGCCACCGCGTAGAGAAAGCCCCATCTTGAAAGAAAATACACGCTCGGCCATCCGTACCCATCGCGCGAACTACGGGGGCTGTCCATGCGGCGAGTACCAAGTCGCTCGAAGTGCGAAGAAGGTAGGCATCGGTCGAAGTTAGACATTCGATCGCAACGAGGCCCGTCTCGTGTGACGGCTTTTCTCGCAAGGAGAGGTTTAGCGGTAGGCGTTTAGCTGTTCCGCTGCGGTCTTGTAGCTGCATGGCGAACTCCTGCGCTCGGTGCATTGCGTTCGCTTGCCTGCGCGAGTCTCCGGTTACGCCAATGAATACGATCAGAGCAATGGTTGCGAGAAACAAGAAGCTCGCCGGTCTTATGATCGATGTGCGTTTGCGCATGAGAATACACGCGGTGAATACGAGCTACCGCAGAAGAGTCTAATCGTTGTCCTCTGGTTCGATCGCGGTCTGGTCGGCGCTCGAGGCGAGCGCTTCCAAAGCGGAAATTGGATCGACGTCTTCGTCAGATACGTAGACGTGCTTGGAGGTGCCCACTGAGACGGACCCGGATCCGCTGGGTGCCCCTCTCTTAGAACGGATCTCAATGATCTCGCTATCAGAAGGTAGTCCGTCCACCTGCACAGTAAACACGACCGAACCAACCATGATCTGATCGCCAGCTTCAACAGCCTCTTCCTTCACTCGACGATTGTTGAGGTAGGTTCCGTTTGCTGCGCCAAGGTCTCTTAGCAGAATTTCGCTGTTTTCTACCACAATCTCGGCGTGCCGTCGCGATACCATGGGAAGTGGAACGCGAATCGTACACCCCGTGGTTCGTCCAATCGTTGATGAGCCTGCGGCGAGGGAGGTCGCGTGCCCCTTGCCATCATCTCGGAACATGATCAATTTAACATTCATCAGTATCCTCGTTCAGTCAAGCGGAGGTGCAACCCCAATCCACCACCGATGGGGACGGGACACCTTTTGGTACCCAAAAAGTATAACCACTCGCCACGCAATCCACAACGCCGAGTCTCGCGGGGTTCTGGGGACAAAAGTGAGCCAGTACGTCCTTGTCGCGAGCCCAGTAGTAACTTCAAACGTCGGTCACAGCTAGAATTCCGTTAATGAGCGACGGAGCACGGACGTACCAATGCGTCAATCGTAGTCGAGATC
>JAJDDZ010000058.1 GCA_029260025.1 Phycisphaerae bacterium
CCGATCGTCACCTGCCGCTCCTGCATCGCTTCTAGAAGCGCAGATTGAACCTTCGCAGGCGCCCGGTTGATCTCGTCGGCAAGAATCAAGTTCGAGAAAATCGGACCCTTTTGAACAACGAACTCCCCATCGCTCGCTCGATAGATTTGCGTCCCCAAAAGGTCAGCTGGCAATAGGTCCGGCGTGAATTGCAATCGCTGAAACTTCGTACTAATCCCTTTCGCCAAACAAGCGACAGCCGTCGTCTTGGCAAGTCCAGGCACACCTTCGATCAAAAGGTGACCCCGAGAAAGCACTCCGATCAGCATCCGATGCAACAGCTCATCCTGCCCAACAATCACCCTGTGCATTTGCTCAAGAAGGCGCCGAAAAGGATCGCTGCACGCCTCAACTTTTTCGCCGATGTTCTTTACGTCAAGTTCCGTCGTCGTCATCTCGTCAACACTCCTCACAACTCGAACAATTAGCGCCGATTCAAAACCCGAAACTTAACGACGCCTCGTTATAGACGCAAGCGATGACAAAAGTCTGTCACAAACTAGGCGCAAGTAGACCCTAGCGCAACAGTTTTGTCATTCGTTGTAAGAAAGGTGTAACAGCAGTCACCAGACAAGGCGACTCATGAGGGCACAGACCCGTGGAAGGGGGCTTACTTCGTCTGAGATTTCAGCGCCGCGCGAAGCTCGTTAAGGAGCTGATCAACTTTGAAAGGCTTAAAAAGAACGGCCGCCAGCCCTTCACGGCGAGCACGGATGATCGAGTGATTCGGGTCATAACCGAATCCGGTCGTCAGAATCACAGGCGTCTGCGCGTCCGCTTCCTTCGCGGCCGCGAAAACTTCATACCCCGAAGCCTCCGGCATCTTGATATCAGTCAGAACAAGGTCAAACGGCATGCTCCGAACCTTTTCGATTGCAACCGCACCAGTACTGGCAGTCTGAACCAGACAACCATACCCCGCCAGCACATCACGAACCGTCTCACGGATAACTTCCTCATCATCAGCCAGCAATATCCGCTTACCAGTCAAAAGATCATCCTGATGCTTCGCCCCAGCTCGACGAACACCTACAACCCCAGGCCGAGTCGTCGTCAACTCCTTGATCGAGTCACGAATCCGAACCGCATTCTCAGAAACTTCACAAAGTCGCTTACGAAGGTCATCGTGTCCGATGTAATCTTCAACAAGGCTCTCGGTATCGGTCAAAATATCATTCAGCGGCCCAGTGATCTCAGCCATCACTTCGCTACCAAGTTGCCCCGTCGTCTCGCGCCGCTCGGACACCAAGAGTTCAAGAATATGAAGCGAAAGAGCGACATACCGTCCAAAAATCTCCGCAAACTGGCGATCATCTTCGCTAAACGCCCCAATCTTCGGGCTTTCGAAGTTCGCGACCCCAATCACTTTGTCATGCAGCGTAAGCGGTACCGTCAGCGAAGACTTGGCATCCGGAACACCTCGCATGAAACGAGGATCGTCGTCAACATTCGGACAGATATAGCTCTTCCCACGCGCCGCGACATACCCCGAAATCCCGCTACCCTCGATCTCTGCGTAAAGTTCAATGTTCGCATTCGCCGGCGGCGTTCCCGCAGACAACACCGCTTCCAGGCGGTTGGTCGTCTTGTCGATCACCCGAATGTCGAAATTCTCAAAGTGCAGATGATCGTGCGTACAGCGCATAATTTTCTGTTCAAGAAGTCCGAGACGTTCGGTCGGGTTAAGGCGTGAAAACTGTTTCGTATCAAGGCTAAGAAGTTCCCGACCCGCCCGATCAATGGCATCAATCTGATCCTGCAATCGAACAGTGCTAGTCACATCCCAAACAACGGCCGCTACTTGCTGTATTCGGTTATGAAGATCAACAACAGGCGTCGCCGCTATCTCGAATCGTTGATTGCCTTCGACCGTAAAGCTAAATCGCCGACCCCGAATCTGTTTCGATCCTGAGTCCGCAATCGACTTCGCCCAGGACCAGGTCTCCATGCAGCAGTCACGAACCCGATCACGAACTTCCTGCGAAAAACTAAGCATCATTGGGTTCGCCCAGTCCAACTCGCCAGACTGACGCACGATCGCAATCCCCTGACTAACGCTATCGATAATCGCAGCCGCTTGCCCCCCGCTATGAACCCCTTGCAGCGGAATAAAATCTTCGCCGCGCGAAACAACAAGATCGAAACTGGAGGAGCGGAGGGCTTGGAGGGCGTCTTCGACGGTGTCTACATGTGACACTTCGGCGTGAGTAGCGAGCCAGTCGCCAAACCGCTCGTCACAAGTCGGTTTCGCGAGCATCAAAACCCGCAATTCCCTGATTTTCGCTGACGCGTTCGTCTTCATCCGACTTCCCCGTATCGTCGGTTCTGGTCCAAGTACATTCTAGGCTTCCTCTCCTCAGGTTTCTTCTCATCGGTCCGAACACAGGGTGCATTCGAGCCAAAACTTCTAAGATACCGAAGAATCCCACCTGATAGCAAGGCCCCAGTACCCAAAAAGTAAAGAAATTTCCGCATCCACTTGATGGATTGTCCTTACACCAGCAACGAGTAAAAGACGTCGTTAAGCATCCCCGAGCGATTCGCACGCGCCAGCTCTCTATGGACGACCAATCCGAGGCTCAGTACCAGACGCAATACGCGCAATGTTTGCCCGATGTCGTACAACGATCAAACCCGCAGTAACAAGCGTAAACACCAAAAGCACCCCCCGAACCTCGCGAGTCCCATCGAGCCGCCCCGCGAGTGCAACATAAAGAACCGGAAACATCACGCCACCCAAGATCGACCCAACAGAACTCATCCGGGTAATCGAAATCCCCAACACCCACACCAAAAAACAGCACCCAGCAGGTATCGTAAGGTCCGGATAAATCCCCAGCGCGACACCAAGCGAAGTTGACACCCCCTTACCCCCAGCAAAACCGACAAACGGAGAATAGTTATGACCAAAAACCGCACAAATCCCAACCCCCAACCAGCAAACATCCCGAACCGCCTCCGTCATCTCAGTCATCGCCCAACCCTGCGACAACAACATCCCCATCCCCAACGTAGGTACCAGCCCCTTAACAAGATCAAGTCCGAAAACAACCACAAACCAGCGCGATCCGAGCGCCCGCGCAACGTTCATCGCCCCAATGTTCCCGCTCCCCACCTTCCGAACGTCCACCCCCTTGAGCTTCCCAACCAGCAACCCCACCGGCACACTCCCCGATAGGAAGCTCCCAACCGCACAAGCGGCAATCACCGCATAAACACCCACTACGACGCCCCCCGGCCACCCACGATCCGCTCATACAGGTTCATCATCTCCAAGGCATGACGACTCATGCTGACCTGGTCAGCGATCTTCTCAGCTTCTTTCCCAATGCGCTCACGAACCCCCGGATCCCGAAGCTTCTCCACGCAATCAGCCAATCCCTCAACATCCCCCGGATCATCCACGACAAACCCATTTTCCCCATCCCGAATCATCTCCGAAGACCCATCCCATTTCGTCGTAACAACGGGCAACCCCGAAACCATGCCCTCCAGCACCACCCGGCTACACGGATCGTAATACGTTGCATGCACCATCAAGTCCGCCGCGTGATAAAAAGCCCGCACCCGATCACTCGCCCCAACAAACGTCAGCGACTTCGCAATTCGCAACTTAGAAGCCATCCTCTCAAGAGGCCCAGCATCCCCTCGCCCAACAACAACCGACCGAACCTTCCCCGCATCCCGAGCAACTAGGAGCCCAAGTGCCTCAATCCAACGAGGCACCCCCTTAAGTCGAAAATTATGAGCAACCGAAACAACAAGCAGCTCATCATCACCAACCCCAAACTCCGCACGAATCGCCCGCCGATTCTCCGACCGCACTTCCGCCGGTGTATCGTCCGCGTTAACCCCGTTGTAAATCTTACAGATCCGCGAGTCCTGAACCGCGTAGTGATCCTTCAGTTGTTTCACCACATAGTCGGAAATCGCAACAACCGTCGTCGGCGACTCTTTCGAAAAAAGCTCCGCCTCAAGTTGCAACATGGACTGCTGTTTGAAGTTAAACCTGTTGGCGTATCGTTTCAGACTCCGCACCGACCCCGATTCACGCAGGGCAAGATTCCGCTCAACCGACTCGGCAACCGTACCCCCGCGAGGTTGATAAACATTCGCATGTCGGCAAGGCGTGATCGCATGAACAATATCAAACCCGCCCCCAGCAACGGCGCCTTCGACCGCCCGAGCAAAAGCAGAGCTTTTCCCAGTCCGAGACATCGCGTCCGCAACAACAGTATGAACCACCATCCCATCATCCATCGTCACCGTCGCACCCGAGGTCGGCGTTTCAGTCGAAGCGGTAGCTGTCGACGTATTTGTAGATGGGGTGGAAGTGCTAGAGATCAGGGTAGTGGTCGGGGTAGTGGTCGGGGTAGTGGTCGGGGTCGAGGTCGGGGTTGTGGTCGAGGGGGCAGACCGCTCCGTAACCAGTCGCGGTTTAGCTGTCCCCGACGGCTCGGGCATAGGAACCGGCGAATCCTCAGCCCCACTTCGAGTAAAAACATGAACCTCTGCACCTTGTCCAACAAGGTGCTGCAAGAATAGTCGCGTAGAAGTCTCAGCCCCACCGCGCCAACTATCCAACCACTCACTAACAACAGCAATTTTCATACAGTCAACGATCCGTTATTTCAATTTCCGTTTAGCATCATGCCGAGCAATCCGCTCCGTCTTACCAACGATGCGGTACAGCAGTCGCCGCCCGTTAGCATCCAACCGGCCAACCCCAAGATACCGCTTCAACCACCAGACCCGATCCCTCACAGAAGCAACATGCAAAGGCGTAGAATAATTCAGCGCCGCCAGGTCCTTAACGATCCACCGCCGCACCATCGTTTGCGGAGAAAAAACCCGCTGCAGATCAATCAAGTGTAGCTTCCGGCCAACGCGCCCCTCATCGTCAAAAAAAACATGCGACAGGTAAAGATCACGATGCACCAATGACGCCCGATGAAGTTTCGCAACCATCTCCGCCAATGGCCCAAGCACCGCCAAACTCTTCCCGCGATCATCCCCCGACCACTCCTCAGCCCATCGCTCCAAGGATCGTCCTGGTACCTCGGCCATCAAGACAGCACTCCGCACCTCGCGCCCGCCAGAGAATTCTTCCCCAAAGGCAACAGGTTTTGCGCAACAAATCCCAATCTCACTCAGCTGTCTCATCCACGTCCATTCGACCCCGCCCACGCTCTTCGCCCCACACCCCGCCCGCTTGACATCCCGTCGAGCCCGCGGCGTAGGATGAGTAAACCGCTTAAGATAAAAAGTTTGCGTCGACCCTTCATCATCGAGATGAACCCGAA
>JAJDDZ010000059.1 GCA_029260025.1 Phycisphaerae bacterium
CAACCCCCTAGGGTACGCGGGTTTTTTTCAAGTTGGTGACATAGCTCGAGACTTGTTGAACGCCCGTTAGCGGGAAGCTTCGCAATCAAGGGTTGCCGACACGCTCCTTGCCCACCTACTCGCCATGGCGAAGCGACTCACATTGGCGACAGTCGTTACGACTCTCGACGCCGACGATAAAGGTGGTCGGGTTTGGCTTGAAGATTCAGGGTTCGTGGCCGATGGAACGATCGTTGAGTTTGATTTTGCGAATGAGGCCGCAGACCATTGATTCTCGCAGCAAGATACATCGCACCCGTCGAAAGCCCTGTCATCGAAAACGGCGCGATCCGCTTTCGCGATGCGACGGTCGTTGCAGTTGGACCCTCGAAAGAGTTTGACGTTGGCGATGAGGAGCGAGTTGACTTCGGAAATGCCGTCATTACACCCGGGTTCGTCAACGCCCACACACACCTGGAACTTACGCATCTCGCCGAACGTGTTGCGCCGTCTCCAGACTTTACGGGCTGGCTCACTCGACTCGTCAAGACGAGTAGTGAATCCCTCCCGACAAAAGAGAGCGTGCAGCGGATCGTCACAGACGGGATCTTTCAGTCGCATCGCGCCGGAGTTACGACCGTAGGCGACATCACTAGGTTTCCTGCATGGACTCGACAGGCTCTCTCGAACAGTATGATGCGTGCGGTTTCGTTTGGAGAAGTGATCGCGGTCGGGACTCGTCGTCATCTTCTCCAAGAACGACTTGCGGCCGCAATGAAAACTGAGTTTGAGAGCGAGCTTCTTCGATGCGGAGTATCGCCGCACGCTCCGTATACAGTTGAACCGAACGCGCTTCGCGAATGCGCACGTCGTAGCGTTGAACAGCTCACCCCTCTTTGTATTCATGGCGCTGAGACCTTGGAAGAATCAGAGTTTACCTGCGAGGGGACGGGCGTCTTTGCTGACTATCTCCGCTCGCTCGGCGTGTGGGATGACGATATTCCTATCGCGGGTCTTGCTCCAATTCCGCTGTTTGAAGCCTCGGGCTTGCTGACCGATCGCACCGTTCTTGCGCACGCAAATTATGTTTGTGACGATGACATCCATTGCATCGGAGAGAATCGCGCAAGCGTTGCATACTGTCCGCGGACGCACGACGCGTTCGAACACCCCCCCCACCGTTTTCGCGACATGCTCGATGCTGGCGTCAATGTTTGTATCGGAACGGATAGCCTTGCATCAAACCCTTCGTTATCGATACTTGATGAACTTCGTTTTCTTCATCAGATGTTTCCTGATTTCAATAGCCAACAGCTTCTAGAAATGGGTACAGTTTCGGGAGCGAAAGCGCTTGGTCTACAAGACCGTGTCGGGTCGCTAGCGGTCGGTAAAGACGCAGACCTTGCCGTGATACCGATGGAAAGCAAAGGCGATTGGCATGAGATGTTCTCCTCCGCGACAGAACCAATCGCGGTTCTGTCGCGCGGTTCATTCGTAGTTGACAATCGCTAGGATCGCCAACCCTCTACCCGCCTAACCCGGAAGCGATCACACCCTCGCTTCGCTCCTCTCTTGCAAGACGAACGTATAGGACCAAGCTCAATAAACCAAAGCCGATCGCTACTCCCCAAACTGGCCAACCGATGACGGTCCAAAGCCACATACCGAATAAAGGTGCCGCCAACCCGCGAATGCCCGTCAAGAAAACGTGGATTCCCATGTAGACTTCCGCTTGTTCTGCCTTGGCGAAGTGCAAGTGCCCGAGGTTCCACGCTATTTTTCCTCCGCCCGAAGCGACGCCGTAAAGCAGTCCGCGCAGGACGAACAGCAGGACCGCGAGCAGGTAATAGCCTGGCTGGTCTCCTCTTTCACCTACCAATACCAGCGTTCCGAACAAGCCAAATAGCAAGCCAGCACACCATGCATAGATATTTACGACGCGGAACTGAATGACGCCAATTCGATCGAACAGTTGCCCCCAGCGTCCAAGTGTTCCAAGGAGCATGAGCATTGGAAGACCGACGAGCAAGCCGGTGCTGATCCAGTATCCGAAGCGCGGGCCGCTTTGCAATTCGCGCGTGACGATGGCGACAACTACGGGGACTGTCATGAGATTGGCGATGCCGTGGAAAAACTGGGCGACGCAGTAACGTGCGAAACGCTTGTCCTCTCGGAGGACTTTGAACATTTCGCCGAGCACGTGGCCCGGAGAAAGCAGAGCGACGAATCCGAAACGCTCAACGACTCCCTCTCGTAAGTCACCGGGGGATGTCGCGGCCCGTATTCTTCCCAGCTCTGCTCTCTCTCGTCGGACTCGAACTCTTGCTAGTAATAAAACGCCGCATACTCCGAATGCGGCTGAGATCGGGAAGACGTATCGGTAGGCTTCGCTATCTCCGTCGCAGACTGCGGCGGCGATTTGGACGGCGATTACACTTAGCAGTGTTCGGACGCGTTGGAGGCTTGCTGTGATGTGGCCTCTGACGTCGACGGGGTAGTTTGATCGCCATATGGCGGAGCGGATTGTGACAACGCCACTCAAGAGAACCTGTGCGGCTGCCATCTGCGCGATGAACCAAATTGCGCCGTTTGGGGAATTCGGGATCGCGGCGATGCCTGCGATGCATAGGGCTGCGCCTGCTCCGAAGATCATGGCGAGGCGAACCTTGCGACGACCAACACAAAGCAAACCCCAGACCAAGCTGACTACACTAGCGGCGAAGGGAGTAGCCGAGGCGAGGGCGATCAGGAAATCGCTGCCGCCGAATGTACGCGACACGACGATACTACCGAAATGCCCCTCCACCAGGCCGGCGAAGAGGGACCAGAGGAACACGTGCCTCATTTCGTAGAAGTAGTTTCTGCGAGCTAGGAATGGGAGTCGTCGAATGCCAAGCAGATCCAATATGCGCCTCCGGGAAGGATACCCAAGACACTTATTCTACTGCAAAAACGTAGCATCTGCAATGCAACGACACCGTCGACACAAGACTAACAGCGGCGCATGACGCCGATGACGACGCCTTGAATCTCGACGTCCTTGACGTAGATGGGTTTGAAGTTCGCGTTGGCTGGTTGGAGGCGAATGCGATTTTTTTCTCGATAGAACTTTTTGAGAGTTGCTTCCTCTTTGTCAATCAAGGCGACGACTGTTTCTCCGTTTCGTGGATTCGATCGTTGTTCGTAGACGACCATGTCGCCGTCGCAAATGTGCTCGTCGATCATGCTGTCACCAGTGACTTCTAGAACGGCGACGTTGTGACGGCTGGAAAAAACTTCTTCTAAGTCGATGGTGTCGCCCATCTCGACTGCTTCTATCGGATAGCCCGCGGCAATGCGGCCGACGACGGGGAGCAGAGACGCCCTCTCGTCAGGCAGCAGAGCCGATGACGTCAGGGTCAAAGAGCGTGCCTTGTTCGACCGGCGAGTTAGCATTCGCTTTTTTAGTAGAGCTTCGACGTGCTCGAAGACGGTTATTTTGCTTATGTCTAGTTCGTCTGCTAGCTCCTGCAGCGTCGGGGAATAACCATGCAACTTCCGCAGGTCGCGGATGAGCGTTAGGATTTCGATCTGGCGGGGTGTGACACAACTCGCCTCGTCCGTGATACGCTTGCCTTTGGCCATCAGCTACCTCCAAGTAACGGTTAAGACCCTGTGGACCCGTCGCCACCAACGGCAACCGGCCAGCCGCCCACTGCTCCCGCAGAGATAGCGACCTACGAACCTCAGAAGACGCAGCCATGAGCACCACACGCAAACGGTTAAACCAGGCCACCAAGCCGGCAGGAGCTTTGCCCCGCCACGCTGATGCGTCGGTCAGGGGGTGAGCCCTCAGCGTGGGTTTGCCGCCGGGTGGTGTGGATGGTCCCGGGAGCCACGCGGTCCGATAAGAACCCCCAGGACCAAGTACACACAACGGAAGCGCATCGCAGTCCGAAGTGCGGCTATCGCCGCCTGCGGTGCATGTGTTTCTTGGTTTCGTCGTCATTGAAGCTCGCCGCGTCCTTTCGGTTCGTCTTCTGTTCGGGCCAACATTAACCGAACGCACACCAAACGTCAACCGAATTCTTTGATTATTTTCCATTCTTGCCTCGCTTGGCTGATTTACCATATCTTGTATCCCCACGCCCGACCTCCACAAGCCATAGGCGTATCGGGCTCGTGTTTTCAGGTGGTTCAGGAATTCCGGGGCTGATCTGCGCAGATATGGCCGAATCGATGTTTGGTGGCTGTTGGTGGCGGAAAAGTAGATTGTGAAATACCTCTTTGCGGTCGGATGGCTGGCGACTCTCGGGGGTGGGGTTGGGCACAATGGTATCTGGTTTTTGCTCTGCTTTTTTGGCTTTCGACGGTGTGGATGGGTTTGAAGATGGGTTTGATTTGAGGTGAATCGTTGATTGGGGTTCTTGAAGGGGATTAATGGGTTTGTTTGTAGGTTTTGTTGTTGGCAATTGGTCTCTTCTTCTTTTCATCTCAGGGCGCGGAGGTTCTGCGCTGTTTCTTCTTAATAACTTGGCGCGTGATCGGTTAAGGAGATTTCTTAAGCGATCAGGGGGTTAGGGGCTTTGAGGGTCGATTTTTCCGACTCGAAGTGGGTTTGGGTAGGATGACCTTGTCTAGAGTCCTTTGAGAAGGTTCTCCATCGCGGGACCGAGGTCTCGTCCCTTGCCCTCGCCTATGTCGCCTACCCGCTGGCAGCCAGCGGTCAGCACGCTGCGGGCCTGATCGTTGCGGTTTAACTTTATGAGTACTTGGCCGAGGATGTGGTAGGTGGCTAGGTGCTCTGGGGCTTTTTTGTTGGCGGCGGTGAGATGCTCGGCTGCTTCGCTCAGGGATTCCGGTCCTCCGTCTTGAAAAAGCGCCTGTCCGAGAGCGAAGAGACTTAGCGGGTCGTCCTGGTCAATTGCGACTAGTTTTCTTAGTTTTTCGATGGGCATTGGCATTGGGTTTTCCTTTCTTGCTGATCTTGAGTCGAGGTTTTGTTGCGAAAGTCTTTGGAGGCTTTCGTTTTGGTGGTTGGATGATACTTTGACTCGGGTGTTGGGTCGATGGGCTATAGGTGGGCGTGTCCTGGCGTGCGTACGAGCTTGCGGTTTTTGAGTATCGTGGTGGGCAATAGGCTGGCCTACAAGTCTAGATAGAATTCTTGCTAGGGACCGCCATGATTTCGCCTGGGCCGAATAAAGACATCCTACACCTGTCACTTCCGTCGCCGAGGCCGCCCAATCTCCAAGACCTGAATTTCAAAGATCTCGCCGCGCACCTTCTTGTTGAGTGTCATCTGTAACGAAAGAGTCTCGCTCACTTTCTTGTCAGTGACCCGGGCGATGAAACGGCTCCCTGAAACGTAATCCTTCCTAAGGTCAGGGCCGGGAATCAGTCCCGGAAACAAGCCAGGCGCGAGAATGGTGTTCCGGCGATCAATCGTGGCTACGCCGTCTGAATTGCAGATCGCCGTCTCCGCAACTCGATCAAGCCATCCCTCTGGATCGTGGGCGTAGATGCGCAGTGGGGGCTGCGCCAGCTCGACCAACGCTCCATTCATTCCTTCGGCCGTACGCGGGTCAGCAATTCGTACGCGAACCGTCTGCCAGGTGTAGTGCATCCGATCACAACCGCAGTTGAGACACAAACCCAGTATGAGGATCGTCATCTTACGATCACAATAAGGTATTGTCTCTGGCGTTCTTCGTAAAATCCTCATACATAACCTCCACTTCACAGCATTCACTGATTTCTTTGTACCGCACTACCAACTGGGTGTTCCCTCCTTTGCCCTATCGCTGCAGTCATCAAAACAAGCACCCCAGAGGCAAGCGTGGGCCATGCCACCCTGCCGCTGTTCCCTAGAACGGTGGGTGCGGCCCATCGCCTTTCGTAGCATCACTGTCGTAGGAAAACTCAATCCACGACCCGCTTTGATTTTTCTCCCAGTATCGAAGGCCGATGTCTGAACTTTCAATCCAAACGCGAGAAACCGCATCCCATTTGATTCGCCATCGCATTCTGTCAGATGCGCCTGTTTGGATCGTCTGTATCGTTCTTCCGGTAGAATCTCGAATGTCAAGCACAACGCACAGGTACGACTTCATTTCTTTGCGGCTGTTGTTGACTGAGGTGTCCACAATGTATTTCCCATCAGGAGATGGAATTGAGCTTGACGCCGGGGCACTAGGTCGGCATCCCGAGATCACAATTACAGCGAAAACAAGCATTCCGTAGACAGTACCAACAATCATTTTGTGCCTGTGGGTGGCATGGTCCACGCTTGCATGGCCATGTGGGGCGGCGACAGATCTGTTATCGCCTGAAGATGCTTGGTCTTTGGGTTTCCTTGTCATGGTGCGTTGATCCTGCGGGGGTCGGTTGGTAGTGACCCTGCTTTGATTTCGAGCGGGCCTTTCTCGGTGCCTGCGTACGCTTTGGCGCTGGACCATTTCCAGTCGATGTCTGTATCGCATAGACCCCGGCGGACTGGATTTGCGTGAATGTAGTCGATTGTTTCCCAGAGATACTTTGGCGACCATATGTTTTTGTCATAGCCGCCGCCTCGTTGCCAGAATCTTAGCGAAGAGTGGCCGTTGGGCTGGGTGTCTGTCATTGTGTCTAATTGCGATGGGGATTCCTGTCTTAAGTACAAGATCGCTTTCTTTGAGACGGGTTGCTTGAGACTGGAGAGGATTTTGCTGATGTTGTAGGTCTCTGGGCGAGGGTGGATTAGCAGGTGGAGGTGTTCTGGCATGATGACGTATGCCCATAGGTCAAGGTCGTGCGTTTTGCAGGTGCTTCGAATTGCGTCGAGCATCCATTGGCGCGTTCGTTCTTTTGAAAGGAATTGTTTGCGATTGAAGCAGCAGAAAGTTAGCGAATGGGCGTGGCCTGGTTGGTTGGATCGTTTGCAGGTTTTTTTCTTGGTGGGATTCATTGATGAAATGGTTGGGGGCATGTTTGGATTGTAGATGTATGCGCATGAGGGACAAGTGGTGTTTGTTGTGCGGGAGGTTGTTGGGGATTTTGGCTCTTCTGGGTGTCTAAGACATGGCCACGCAAGCGTGGACCATGCCACCC
>JAJDDZ010000060.1 GCA_029260025.1 Phycisphaerae bacterium
TCCCGCCCCTAACCCACTGATCGCTTAAGAATTCTCCTTAACCGATCACCCCCCACGTTATTAGTAAGGACCAGCGCGGAACGTCCGCGCAAACGAGCAACAAAGAAAGAAGAAGCCCGTTGAGAAGAACAAAACCAACAAACAAACCCATTCATCCCCCTCACGCCCGCCAATCAAAGATTCCGCGCGAAACGAACCCATTTTCCATCACCGAAACCCATTTCGACGGCCATCAAGACCGCGATATTCGGACCACCCCAAACCACCCCCAGAATCCTCGGTCTTATAGGTCATTTATTGCGAAGAATTTACGCTACGTTCAGCTCTCCGCGCTGCTAGAATTGAGGTAGGAATCAGGAATGGGCGAGGCGACTCGCAAGGGGGAAATCTACAACTATGTATCGCAACGCATCCGACATTTGGCCACCCCGATTCGAGCGCGTTCCAACAGAGGAGTCGTGGGTAGACTCAACCATTGACCAGGCGGCCCGCGCCTACGACGCCGTCAAGCACCACACCTGGTACCAAAACCTACGTCCGACGCTAGACGCACTCGCAGCCATCTCACAAGACGGCGATATCGTAGTGGACTACTCAGCCGGCACCGGAATCTTCACAGAAGAGTTCCTCCGAAGTTATCCAGACAAAGAAATTGGCTTGGTGTTGGTCGATGCGTCCCCAAAATTCCTACGCCTAGCGCTCGAAAAATTCAAATCCGACGACCGCACAGCCTACCGCCGACTTTGCTACCTAAAAGATGAGCGGCGACTGCAACAACTCGAAGAGGTCCTCCCCGAATCACTTCGCGATCGCGGAATCGATGGCCTATGCTCAACCAACGCGGTTCATTTGTACGACGATCTAGGCGCCGCCCTTCGTAGCTGGGCCAAGATCTTGCGGACGGGCGGATATGTACTAATTCAGTCAGGAAACATCGACAACCCCAACGCGCCAAGCGGTTCGTGGTTTATTGACCACACGGTCGAACGCCTGCAATCAGAGGCACGCGAACTCGTAACGTCCGACCCAACCTACGCGGCGTTCAGAGATGGTTTCGACGACGCCGAGCGCACAAAGTCCTACGACTGTCTGCGTCAGTCATATTTTCTACCAATCAGGCCGCTAGATTTCTATGTCGAATCCTTGCGCGATGCGGGCTTCGCAGTTGACTCGATCGATGCCCAACCCGTTGAGGCGTTGGTAGCGGAGTGGTCCGATTTTCTCTGCGCCTACCACGAAGGTGTTTTGGGTTGGGCGGGCGGATGCAGTCGCGTCGAAGGAAAGGACCCCAGCGAACAACTCATCGAACTTCGAAAACGCCTACTGTGCGAATCAATGGCCAAGCTCTTCAACGACGAACCCTCGTTCCAGGCCTGCTGGACCCACATCCGATGCAGCAAAAAATAGCACGAGCGCGGTTACTTGTCAGTCCGTTTCGTACCAGCATAAAGATCGTACTTCAGCAGACGACAATCGATCTTCGCGTTATAGAATTCGATACGTCGGCTGATTTTTAGACCGACTTTTTTCGCCAGCGCCATGTTCCCCGTAAAGACATACCCCGTCCAACCCGGACAGCTCTGCTTGAAGAAATCGCCAATGCGCTTATACGTCTTTTCAAGCTCAACCTCCTCGCCCATCCGCGATCCGTACTCAGGATTCAAAACAACGATCCCAAGATCCCCCGGCATCGCCGTCTCCGCAAAGTCGCACTCCGCAAACTCAATCATGTGGTGCACCCCGGCCGTCTCCGCATTCTTCTTAGCAGCCCAGATCGCGTTAGGATCAATGTCAGTCGCAACGATGGGAGCAATGGTCCCCTTATTACGAATCTTCTTAGCCTCGCGCCGAAGCTCATCCCAAGCTTCTGCATCAAACGCCTTGTGGTGCATGAATCCAAAGTTCGAGCGCAAAAGACCAGGAGGTCGCCCCGAAGCGATAAGCGCGGCCTCAATCGCAAGCGTCCCGCTCCCGCACATCGGATTCACCAACGGAACCGATCCGTCATACCCGGTCGCTAGAATCGCACAGGCGGCAAGTGTCTCCTGCATCGGCGCCTTGCCCGGTATCTTTCGATAGTTCCGATCAGCAAGCTTTCGCCCGGACGTGTTGCAAAAAAGCTGACAGCGATCATCGTTCCAATAAAGATGAACAACAAAGTCCTCGCGCCTCGGACCAGAGTCTGGACGCCGTCCAACCGCAGACGCAACGCGATCGACGATTGCGTCTTTGAGTTTCAAACTCGCAAAGCGCCAGTCTCGAATCGTCGGTGTGTTCACGCTCGAAACGACACTAAGATATTCATCGGGAGAGATCATATCTTCCCAGGCAATCGCATTCGTACGTTTATAGAGTTCATCAGGCCCTGAACACTGAAAAGAACCGATAGGCCAAAGCACATTGAAAGCGGTCCTCAGATACAGATTCAACCGCATCGCATCGCGCATCGTCCCGGCGAGTTCGATCCCAGTCGGACCAGCCGAATCCACAAGGTATCCGAGGTCCTCAACCTCTTGCTGCAAGTACCCGACAAGGCGAGGCGCGCAGGTCACACGAATCAACTTTCTATCTTCAACATCACTCATGGCGGCAGATCATACCCGCTCCCGGCTGGACAAAAAGCGGTCCTCCCTCATTCCAGCCCGCCACGACCGGTCACCGCCCTTCCAAACGATGGCCAGCCTATAATACTCGCCCTTCGATGCCGCAATCGGGCTCCCGTGTGCTTGATCTTTGCTTGAAAGCGATTTGTAAGGTGAAGGCGACCGTGATACCATGTACGGGGGATTGCGTTACGTGGGGCTCTCTGACCGATATTTGCCGCCGAGATTGCGATTCCGCGCGTGGCCTTGGTGCCATCCCATGATTGTACATCTGAAGGAGCTATTGCGTGATTCATTCTACTAGACCGCCGTCGATCTGCTTACTTGCCCTGTCACTCGTGTTCGCCGCGCAGTCCATTGCGGGCGCCGCCGGGCCCCGGGATCAGGTGGGCCTAACCTTGGAATCGGGAACGACTACCGTTGAAACCGCCCCAATGCCAGGACCGCTCTTCTCACTGCAACGCACGGACAGCGAATTAACGATCGTCAACTGGGATCGCGAATCGATCAGAAGAGTGCACGATACCTCACGCACATTTGTTGTTCCCTCTTTTCCAGTTCCAGGTGCGACAAACCTTACGCTGAAACTTCAACCGTTTTCCATCATGAGCAAGAATACGAAGGTCGTCCTTGGTCGAAAGGGTAGGCCTGATGTTCCGATCGACTACGACACTTCGCGGTTCACGTTTTTGCGCGGCGAGGTCATCGGCATCCCGGGTTCAAGCGTTTTTCTTGCACTCGGAAATCGCGAATCGACGGGCTACATCGACCTGGGAACAGGCAAGCAGCGGTACCGCATTGCATCGAGCGATTCTACAGGCAAGAAACTTGCCGCCGGTTCCTTTTCAATCTTTGTACCATCCGCTTCCGGCGCCAGTGCGCGTCCACCGAGCGTTCCGTACTGCGGGTCGGATTACATCGGTTCCCGTGGGGCAAACGCGATAGGCGATGCTGGGGTGACCAGCTCGGTCGTGTCGGCAGCCGCGTCTGTCGCACCGTCAACAGTCGGACTCAAGCACATGGAACTCGCGATCGACACTGACTTTGAGTACTATTCGCTGTTTGGCGACGTAACGGCCGCGACGGACTACGTTCATCTTGCGTACGGCGAGGTGAGCGCTATTTTCCAGGCAAATGTTAACGTGCATATCGAAGTTGTTTTTGTGCGCATTTGGACGGACGCTAATGACTTGTTCAATGGCGTGGACCCGCTTCCCGAGCTTCGTGCCGAATGGATTGCCAACATGGATGGTGTCAGCAGGGACTCAGTGCAACTTTTCTCCGGTCGGCGCAATTTTCCTTTTGGCGGACAGGCCTATTTGTCGGCACTTTGCTCTTCGAACATAGGATATGGCGTCACGGGCTACATCCTTGGTTTCTTGCCTGACCCGACCGTCCCCAGCGTCTACAACTGGGATGTCTCGGTCACAGCACACGAATTAGGTCATAATTTTGGAGCACCCCACACACACGACATCGGACTCGACACCTGTGACAATGCCAATACCACGCCGCGCCGCGGCCCCATCATGAGCTATTGCGGCCAGACTTGGAGCGGCATGAACTCAAACGAGGACAACTACTTCCACACGACGATACGTGAGCGCATCAACACACACGTTGATGCAAGCAGTTGCATCGTCGCCGACTGTAATCTGAACAACATCGACGACGCCATCGATATCTCCAGCACGGCTAGCGCGGACACGAATGGGAATTCCGTACCGGACGAATGCGAAGACTGCAACATGAATGGCACGCTCGACCCTGCGGACATCGCCGGGACCAGTGACGATCTGAACTTCAACGGAATACCGGACGAATGTGAACCTGACTGCGATGGTAACGGCTCGCCTGACGACAGGGATCTTGCACTCGGCGCGAGCATCGACGTCTACGGAAACGGTGTGCCCGACGAATGCGAGACGGATTGCAATAGCAACTTTGTTTCCGACTATTCAGAGATCCAGGTCAATATGCCACTGGACATCAACCGCAATGCACTACTTGATTCATGCGAGGATTGCGATAGCGACGGAACAACGGATCAAGTCGAACTTGATAGCTCACACTACTTGTGGGTGGCGACAGGTTTGTCGAATCAGGTGCTCAGAGAATTCCACCCGGTCGGTGTTCTCTCGAACAGTACGCCGACTTCTCCGGCAGCTCAAATCGATGGCGGGCAAGATGTTATTGTTCGTGAAGACGGGCATTTACTGGTGACTGAGAAGATCGGCGATCGTGTCCTCGAATTCGACGCCGATGGAGCGTACGTCGGGGATTTGATATCAGGCGGATCGGGCGGACTCGACTCTCCTAGCGGATTGCTCATTAGCAAGACTGGTTCCCTGTTGGTCTGCTCTTTCGCTACCGATCGCGTGCTCGAATACAACGCTGCAACCGGTGCGATTGTGGGTACGTTTGTTGCGGTCGGTTCTGGTGGATTGGTTGGACCGTTCGGACTTGCCTACGGCCCCAACGGAAACTTGTTCGTCACGAGTGCAAGCAACGAGGTGCTCGAGTA
>JAJDDZ010000007.1 GCA_029260025.1 Phycisphaerae bacterium
TGATGATGTTTTGTTTTTTGACGCGCGCGATCCGGGGCAGGTTGCGCGACGGGTGACGATTTCTGGTGACGCTGGTGCGGTCCGCTCGATTCATGCGCGGTGTGAGGTGTCTGGGGACCGCGTTTTGTGGTTGGGGGCGGCGTCTGGTGTTTATCGGTTGCCCGTCGATGCAGATCGCCCTGACTTGACGCTGTCAATCGATGATGTGTCAGGTGTTCGGGGCGGGTTTAACTCGGTGGCTGTGTCTGGTGATCGGGTCTTTGCGACGCATTCGGAACTTGGTCTTTGTGAGTGGGATGCGAGGAGTGCTGCCGCCGGAAAGCGATGTTTTGCGGAATTGACGCGAGAGGCCTTGGCGGTGCGGTGTGCGATTGTTCATGACGATGATGTCTATTTTTCGATTGACGATCGCGTGTTGCGATTCTCTCCTGGTGGCGCTTGTGACGAAATCACTGAGGAGTACGGAGGAAGTGAATCGGCGATTACTGCGATTCACGTGAACGGGTCGGCGCTTTTCGCTGGGAATGCTTCTGGGGATCTTCTGTCTTGGCCACTTGGTGGAAGCGGGACGCCGGAGCTCTTGCACCGCGGTTTGAAGCGGGCGGTTGAGTCGATTTGGCTCAGTAGTACGGGCGGGGTTCGGCGGTTGGTGTATACGGATACATCGTCGCGGGTTCATGCGCGGGTTCTTGGCGACTCTTTCACATGTCATTATGAGGCTGGCGGGCAGACATTGCGGCGGGTTGAGGTGGCTGACGACCTGATCGTTGCGACGAATGATGTTCGCGATCGGTTGATGGTCTGGACGCCGGGTGAACCGAAAACGCCGCAAACGGTCATTTCAATTTCGAAGCTTACCGGGCGTAGCGTGCAGGATGTGTGTTTAGTTTGACCCGGGTTGCGTTGGGCTGATCTTCTTTTACGATCCCTTGCATGTTGATGAGCTGGCGGGCGAATCCCCTCCTACGATCGTTGTACGTGGTCGCCATGTTTCTTGCGTTGGCGGGCGGGGTCTCTGCACGCTCTATCGACCGTGATGCGGGTGGAGGATCGCCTGAAAACGTTCCAGCGCGGATCATAGCGATCGGTCCGAACTCTGCGGAGATTATCTGTGGGCTTGGGGCGTGCGATTCGATCCTTGGGGTGAGTAAGTATTGTCTGTATCCGCCGGAGCTTTTGAAGAAGCCTCGCGTCGGCGGATTGTTTGATCCTGATTTGGAGAAGATGGCGGCGCTTCGACCGGATCTGTTGGTGATGCGGGGTCATAGTGAATCGCTTGAGACGCTGTGCGAGAAGTTGGGCGTACGCGTTTATCACGACGAAGCAGATTCGCTTGCGGGGATTGAGAAGACGGTTCGAGAGCTTGGGGCGATGCTTGGTCGCGATGACGCAGCCAGGACGATCGTTACAGAATTTCGTGAGAAGCTTGGGGCGATTCGCAAGCGGGTGGCGGGTCGAGATCGACCTCGCGTTTTTCTAACCGTGATGCGTCAGCCACAGCGACTTGCCAATATTTTGACGGCGGGGCGGGGGACTTTTCTTCACGAAATGATCGAGATCGCGGGCGGGGTTAATGTTTTCGGCGATGTGGAGATGACGTATCCGCAGGTGACTGGTGAGTCGATCATGGCGGCGAGGCCTGATGTCATTATCGAGCTCTTGCCTGAGGTTGATGTTACCCCCGACATGGCGGGGATGATGCGGGAACAGTGGCGAAACCTTGGGCCGCTGCCGGCGGTGGCTGCGAATCGTGTTCACTTCGTCTCTGACGACCATTCGCTGATCCCTTCGCCGCGCATTGTGGGGATCATCGATAAAGTGGCGAAGATTTTGCATTCCGATGCGATCGACGGGGATTAGCAAATGCTTCAACTCGATGACGTACGATTCGGTTTTGCCTCGCGGCCTAACTTCCTGGGCCCGGTTTCATTGACGGTGGCGGCGGGAGAGTGTTGGGCGATTGTTGGTCCCAATGGGGCGGGTAAGAGCACGCTGCTGCGGCTGATGGCGGGTTTGCACAAACCTGATTCGGGGCGGGTCTTGCTTGACGGGGCGTCGCTTTCGAGTCTTGGGATCCGGAATCGTGCGAAGCGTATTGCGTTCATGCCGCAGGCTGCGCCGCAGGATCATGATTATCTGGCGCGCGACGTTGTTCTGACGGGTCGTTTTCCGCATCGCTCGTTCGGGTTGTTTGAATCTTTGGATGATTTTGAGATTGCCGAGCGGGCGATGTCTCTGACGGGGACGGTTGATCTTGCGGATCGGCTGGTGGCTACCCTTTCTGGTGGGGAGGCGCAGCGTGTTCATCTGGCGGCGGCGCTCGCCCAGGAGCCGATGCTCTTGCTTGTTGATGAGCCGACCGCTTCGTTGGACTTGCGACATCAGATTTCGATTTTTTCGATTTTGAAAGAAACTGCGCGCCGGGACGGTCGTGCGGTTATTGTTGTGACACATGATGTAAACCTTGCGGCGAACTACTGCACGAATGTTCTCTTGCTGAATGAAGGGGGAGTTGTTTCCTGCGGAGCGCCGCGCGAGGTTCTTTCGCCGGGGGTCTTGGAGCCGGTCTATGGCGTGAAGCTCGCAGAGGCGCGGGTTGGCGACGCTGAGCATCGGTGGGTTTTTCCGGTTTCAGATTGCGTCGCGGTGAGGGACGACTCGTGAGCGATCCTGCGATAGTAAACGTGGGTTTCCGGAAGTATGCCGCGCGATTGTTGGCGGCGTTTGGATTCCTTCTTGTTGTTCTGATCGTTAGTCCTGGGATCGGGACGGAGTCTTCATCGATCGGTTGGTGGGATGCCTGGCGTGCTGAGTTGGGGATTCCGATTCCTGCGGAGGAGCTTTCAGGTCATGCGGTCGCTGACTTGAATGGGGATGGGTCCATTTCGGATGACGAGCGCGATGGGTTTGTTAAGTTGGCGAGGGTCATCGGGTTTTCACAGCGGTTTGCTCGGTCGCTTCTTGCGCTTCAAGTTGGGATTACGCTTGCGCTTTGTGGGGCTACGTTTCAAGTCTTATTTCGGAATCCGCTAGCGACGCCGTATACGTTGGGGATTGCTAGCGGTGGATCGCTCGGGGCGCTAATTGCGCTGCGGGTGGGATGGACGGGCGTTATCCTTGGAATCTCGACGATGTCGTTAAGTGCTTTTGGGGGTTCGCTCGCGGTTGTCCTGTTGGTGCTCTTAATCGCTCGCGGGGCGCGACGACTCACCTCGAACGAGCTGCTTCTTGCCGGGGTTACGTTGGGTCTGTTTTGCTCGGCGATGATGGTCTTTGTGACTTCGATTTCTAATGAGCGGGTAACTTTTGTGATCGTTCGTTGGATGATGGGGTCTCTTGATCCGCTTCGGACGGTTGAGGGGGCGATGCTGTTGCCGATGATCGTACCGTCGTGGGTTGTTTTGATATTTGTTTCGCGGTCGCTGAATCAGTATCGACTCGGCGATGAGCTTGCTACGTCGCGCGGCGTAAATGTCCTGGCGTTGCAATTGGTTTGCGTTTGCGTTTGTAGTCTGGCGACCGCGGCGATCGTGGCGCAGTGCGGGCCTGTGGGATTCGTTGGTCTTGTGGTTCCGCATGTGGCTGGGCTTCTTGTGGGGACGGATTGTCGGGTGCTCTTGCCTGCGTCGGCGATCCTAGGTGGGACTTTTTTGATCCTCTGCGACTGGGCGTCACAGGTATCGATGCGGGTCGCGGGGGAGCTGACGGGGCGTCATTTGGGTAGTGCGACGCTCCCTATTGGCGTCGTGACAGCGATAGTTGGGGTGCCGATCTTCTTGATCTTGCTGCGTCGCCGACTGGGATCGTAAGAAACTGTCCTTCATTGTTCGCCGCCTCGAAGTTTCTGCTAACTTTTCACGAATAGGGGAGTCGTAGTGGTGAGGGTCTCTCGATTTGTGTTTCGAGATTTCGTTTGGCGGGCGAGCTTCTTTGAAGGAAAAAGGTCATGATGACGAAGAAAGTTGGAATGTTGGCGGCGGTTTTAATGGTCGCTGGGCTGCAAACGGGATGTATTGTCGTAGCGACGGCTGAGGGTAGTTGGGGGATGGGACTCTGCGGTTGCTTTGAGACAGCCACTAGCGAAATGACGATCGAGGTGGACGGAGTTTCGGGTCTGGATGTACGAACGCACAACGGGAAAGTTTCTTACACTGGCGGAGCAGCCAGTTCGATTTCCGTGAGTGCGAAGAAGACTGGTAAGGGGATTACGACGTGTGACGCGAAGGCGGCGCTTGACGCGATTGATGTTTACGTTGAGGACGCGGGTGCTGGTCGCAAGAAGCTATCATGGCGATGGAATACGCCGAAACAGCTAAGTTGGGGCGGTGGCGTTTCTTTTACGATCGCTGGGCCTGCGAGTTTGGGTCTTGATGTTGAGACGCACAACGGTGGTGTTAAGGTTTCTGGTGTTGCCGGTGATGTGAAGGCGGTGACGCATAACGGGTCGGTCGTTGCGTCGTCTAGCGATGGTGCACTCGTTGTCGAGACACACAACGGTGGGATTGAAGCTGACTACGACGGTCCGTCCATTTCGCTCGCGACATCTAATGGCGCCGTCGATGCTGATCTGAGCGGGTGCGGGATTGTCGCGGGGAGTATCCGTACCAATAACGGCGGCGTTCGCGTGGTTGTGGGAGCGATGACGGCTGCCGATGTCGACTGTGAGTCGCACAACGGCGGAATTCACGCCGATGGCGGGGTCAATGTTCAAGAGAGCAGTCGTCATCGTCTGGAGGGTACAATTGGGGCTGGCGGTTCGCTGCTTACGATTCGTACGAACAATGGGGGTATTCGCCTTAAAACAGCCGGTTAACCCCTCATACTGAGATTGTCTCTTGTCCATTTGGACCTTACGCCCGTTGGTGGAAACCTGCGGGCGTTTTTCTATTTGCGACCTATAAGCGAAGGGTTTTTGGATGATTGAGGTAATGGCGGAACTGCTCGGTCCATCGTGCAGGGCCACCGTCTGGATCCTGCCGATGACACGATGACGCCGTGCGCTTAGGATGCACTCGCGTTTGTGGTGCTTCTTTGTCCGCGCCCCTAGATTGGGCAACTGTCATGCTATCGCTTTGATCGGGAGGTTGTTTCGATGAATGTTTTTCGTGTTGTCCGAATCGCATTGTCGCTTGCCGTTTTCTGCGGCGCTGTCGCCTCGCCTGCTTCCTCGCCGGCTGGGCCTGGCGGGAAACTTGTCAGAGCGTTGGGGATGGGTGCTGGTACTGACCTGAAAGCCAAGGACGAAGCGCGTCAGGATGCTCGACGCCGAGCGGTTGAGAAAGCCTGCGGCGTGGTCATAAATGCGTATAGTAAAGTCGAAGATTTCGAGCTCAAGAAAGATCGGATCATGACGAACGCGGTCGGGTATCTGACGAGCGAGAAGGTTATTCGCGAATGGAATGAGAACGATCTTTCCTACTGCGAGATTTCTGCAAACGTCTCGACCGGTCAGTTCAAAGCGGACTGGGACTCGATGTTTACGCACCTTCGCGAAGATATGCAGAACCCGCGATGCATCGTCGTCATCACCGAAGACAACGATGTTGACGACTCGAACCCAGCCAAGGTCCATGGCGTGGTTCAGTCGACCATCGAACACTATTTTCTCAATCACGACGTGCAGCTCATGGACAAGGGCGTCACCGAAGATGTGAAAGACCGTGACATTGAGCTGGCGGCGTCGGCTCACGATCTGACGGCACTTGCTGCGCGGGCGGCGTCTTTTGGTGCGGACGTTTTGGTTTTTGGGCAGGCTGAAGCTCGTCGGGGTGGGATGATGCAACTTGGGATTCAGACACTTCGCAAGTGGGACATTACGCTTAACGTTCGGGTTGTACAGGCGGACTCGGGTCGGATTCTGGCGTCCAACGTCTATAATCCCTCGAAACCGTTTACATCCACCTCGACGTCGTCTGGCGACAGCGGGTTCAAGAAACTCGCCGACGATGCTTCGGAGAAGATCCTCAAAGACATTGCCGCCGCTTGGCAGAAGGCGGCGACTTCGCATCGGATCGTGCGACTGATTCTTGAAGGGTGCTCGCGGTCGGATTTCCGAAAGAAAATCGCGCCCGCTCTTCTGAAGGTTCGCGGGGTTCAATCCGGTGATGACGGCGTGAAGCTTCGTGAGGTCGTAAACAACATCGTAACCGCTGAGGTCGATTGGGCTTTTGAGCTGGATGTTATGGCGGATACGCTGGAAGACCTCGATGTTCCGGGTTTTCGGTTTACGATTGTTGAGCAGTCCTCGAACCGGATTCGGGCGAAAGTGATTCAGACACCGTAACCGGCGCGGTGGGCAATAATTGGCGACGGATACGAAAAGAGCCTGCGGGGTGCCTCTCGTGGGCTCTCGTTCTTTTGTTTTTGCGGGATGGGTTGGCATGATACTTGCTGATCGCATCGAGTGGATGGGGTGGTGGTGTCGATACGCAATTGGGCAAGGGTTGGAGACTCCGGGCGATCGCTGATGGCGTGTTCGAAACCCAGCGAACACATGCTGTGAAGTTTGTTTTGGGGTTTGATTGCTGGCGGGAGGTCGCTATCCTGTCGGCCCTACCCGTTGGCGCGGTGAGAAAGCTACAAGGCCGCTCGCGACGGTTTCGTTGTCGAAGGTCAGTATTGGTCGGATCGGCGAAGTTCTCAGGAATTTACCATGAAAATCGGTGTTTTGAAAGAGACGTTCCCTGATGAGCGTCGCGTTGCCCAGATTCCCGACACGATCCCTCTTTTGACCAAAGCTGGGCACGAAGTGCTCATCGAGTGCGGGGCGGGGGTCGAGGCTGGTCTTCCCGACGATGCTTACAAGGCAAAAGGCGCGACGATTTGTTCGCGGGCCGAGGTCTTTGCCCAGTCGGATGTCATTTTTCAGATTCGGGGGCTGGGGTCGAATCCCGAAGCTGGTCGGGCTGATCTTGAATCCATGAAGCCCGGGCAGGTGTTCGTGGCTGCATTTGATCCGCTGGGAAATGCGGAGGCGGTTAAGGATCTCGCTGCGAAGAAGGTCATCGCGTTTTCGCTGGAGCTCGTTCCGCGAATCACGCGTGCCCAGAGTATGGATATTCTCTCGTCCCAGGCGACAGTCGCTGGTTACAAGGCGGTTTTGGTTGCCGCGGCGACAATGCCCCGAATGTTCCCGATGTTCATGACAGCGGCTGGTACGATTAGTCCGGCGAAAGTCTTTGTGATTGGTGCTGGGGTTGCGGGGTTGCAGGCGGTCGCTATGGCGAAGCGCCTGGGTGCCGTCGTTAGTGCGTACGACGTTCGCCCTGCGGTTAAGGAACAAATTGAGAGTCTCGGCGGGAAATTCGTTGAGATGGAGCTTGAAGCGGGTGCTGCAGAAGACAAGGGTGGCTACGCGAAGGAGATGGGCGATGAGTTTATCCGCAAGCAGCGCGAGCTGATGGCGAAGGTCGTCGCTGAGAGTCATGCGGTGATCACGACGGCAGCGATTCCGGGGCGAAAGTCTCCCGTTTTAGTCACGGCTGACATGGTTAAGGGAATGATGCCGGGTTCGGTGATTGTGGACCTCGCTGCGGAGCGCGGCGGGAACTGCGAGTTGACCAAGGCTGACCAGGTGACGGTTGAACACGGCGTGACGATCCTTGGGCCAACGAATTTGCCAAGTACGGTTCCTTTTCACGCGAGTCAGATGTTCGCCAAGAATCTTGTAACCTTCCTGAAAGAGATTTCGACCAAGGAAGGTGCTCTTCATATTGATATGGAAAACGAAGTTCATGTCGGTTCGCTTTTGACGCGCGATGGCGAAGTCGTCAATGCACGCGTACGCGAGATATTGAAGATGCCCGTACTCGACCCGCCTGCGAAAGTGGAAGTTACGGCGAGTGAAGCAAAGGAGGGTTCGTAAGGATGGATGGTAACGCTGTTGAAGCGGTAACTGCTGCGGCGGGGGCTGCGCCGGATTTGGTCCTATTGCTGACGATATTCGTCCTGGCGATCTTCCTAGGGTTCGAAATTATTACAAAAGTTCCGCCGACGTTGCACACGCCTTTGATGTCGGGATCGAATGCGATTTCGGGGATCACGGTCGTTGGGGCGCTAGTCTCAGCGGGTGCTGGTCATAGCACGATTTCTACGGTTCTGGGTTTTCTTGCGGTGACACTTGCGACGGTGAACGTCGTTGGCGGATTTTTCGTTTCCCATCGCATGCTTTCGATGTTTAAGAAGAAGGGCTAATCCGTGGACCAAGCCACTATCAAAATTCTCGAGAATCTGGCGTATCTGGTTGCTTCGGCGATGTTCATCTTCGGGCTCAAGGGTCTAACGCATCCGCGGACCGCTGTGAGAGGTAATATCATCGGGGCGCTGGCGATGCTGCTGGCGATCGTCGCGGTACTGGGTGCGATGGCCTATCGCGGTGACATTCACTACGGTTGGATCATTGCGGGACTTGCCATTGGGTCCATCGCGGGCTTGTATCTCGCCGTGACCGTCGAGATGACGGGCATGCCGCAGATGGTCGGTTTGTTCAATGGGTTTGGCGGTGCTGCGTCGTTTCTTGTTGCTGGGGCTGAGCTTTCTTATGCGGCGTCGGTCACGGCGAAAGCAGCTGAGGGAAGTGTCGGTGCTGCTGGCGATATGCAGATGCTTGTCGCGACGGCGGTGTCTGGTTTGATTGGGTCGGTTACGCTGCTGGGTAGTTTCGTCGCCTCTGGAAAGCTTGCGGAGCTGAAGTTCACAATCGGCGGGAAGAAATACTGGATGAGCAACTCGATTGCTGTACCA
>JAJDDZ010000061.1 GCA_029260025.1 Phycisphaerae bacterium
TACTCGAAAACGCCATCGACTACGCGGCAGCAAACGACGTCCTCTGCATCGCACCAACCGGCAACACCGACGAACTAGGCGTCACCTACCCGGCTGCCTACGAAAACTGCATCGCAGTCGCATCCACAACAAACACCGACCAACGCGCCCCATTCTCTAACTACGGCCCCGAGGTCGACCTCGCAGCCCCAGGACAAGACATCTACGCAACCACCCCAGCCGGCGGCTATGAATTCGAATCAGCCCCGAGCGGACAGTCCGCCTCAGCCATAGTCGCCGGAGTCGCCTCGCTAGTCCGCTCGTTCGCCCCCCAGCTAACCGCCAACGAGGTCCGACAAATCCTAAGAGACTCAGCCCAAGACTTGGGCGACAAGGGTTGGGACCAGTTCTTCGGCGCAGGTAGGATCGACGCCAGAGCTGCCCTTGAGCAAACCCCACCCCCAGCCCTCCGCATCGCTTGGGAAACAAGCCCTCTCTCAACGATCCTCCCCAACAAAGAAACAACCGCCGTCGTAACAATCACAAACGAAGCCGAGATCCTAAATCCAATTTCGCCCGAGCTAATCTACAGAGTCCTCCCCGACGGAATCGAAACATCCGCCCCACTATCCGACCTCGGCAACAACCGCTACGCCATAACATTTCCACCCCTACCCTGCCAAACGGATATCGAGTTCTACATCACCGCAACAGGAAACAGCGAAACAACAGTCACCGATCCCCCACGAGCACCGATCCACGCCTACGCCGCAACCGCAATCTCAACACAACTGATATTCCACGACGACTTCGAAACAGACCAAGGATGGCAAAGTCTCGTTCTCTCCTCACCGACAGCAGGCGAATGGGAAAGAGTCGACCCAGTAGGGACGTTTAGCGGCATCACCCCAGTTCAGCCAGAATACGACGCCTCCGCAAACGAAAAAACGATGTGCGCAGTCACCGGCCAACACACCGGCGGAAACATCGGCGCAAACGACGTAGACGGTGGCCCGGTCTCACTAATGTCCACTATCATCAATCTACCAACCGAAAATGCCGAAATTAGTTACTGGCGATGGATCTTCTCCCAATTCGGAAACACAGACTCGCTGATGGTCGAAATGTCCCGCGACGGCGGAACCATGTGGCACCTCGTCGAACAAGCAACCTCAACAAGCGGATGGCAACAACACACCTTCCGCCTAACCGACATCCCCGCAGCAACCGGCAACGAACTACGCCTCCGATTTACGATAGGCGACCTAGACAACGACTCATTAACAGAAGCCGCAATCGACGAAGTCCGCGTCGAAGCGGTCAGATGCAACCAAAACCCCGGCGACATCAACGAAGACGGATCAGTCGATCTCGACGACTACAAGACCCTCGCCGCCTGCATCCAAGGCCCCGCTTCGGCAACACTTGACCCGCCCTGTCCCTTCTTCGATTCCGACAACAACAACACCATAGACCTACGAGACCTGGCCGCCTTCCAATCCCAACTCACCCCTTGAATAAAGCACCAATTCATCCGTAGCGCAAAAATAACACACCCCGAACACTTTCCAAACACTATGGTCTCTGGTACGCTCCCGTGCGTACGGGCTACGAATCGGAAAAGTCGCAGCCAAGGGCGTCAATCTAAGACATAGAAAGAGGAGCAAACTATGAGTAAACGTACAGGTTTGATCGGTTCGTGCTGTCTTCTGGCAGTCGTTCTCGCAGCAACACAAGGCCAATCACAAGAACATAAACAAATGGACCCCGAACAGATGGCCATGATGGCAAAGATGATGGCCTACGCAACACCAGGCGCAAATCATCAACACCTCGGCGCCATGACAGGCACCTTCATATGCGAAACAAAATTCTGGATGGCCCCCGGCGCACCCCCGGAACAATCAACCGGCACAATGACCAGCCGATGGATGCTAGATAATCGATACCTCCAGCAAAACTACAAAGGCGAATGGATGGGCCAACCCTTCCATGGCTTCGGACTCATGGGTTTCGACAACTCCACCAATAAGTTCTTCTCAACCTGGATGGACACATTCAGCACCGGCCTGTTCTACGAAACCGGTTCGTGCGACGAATCAGGAAAGAACTTCACTCTCTCAGGCGAAAACTTCGACCCACACCTGGGAACAAAGCGATCGACCAAGAGCTCGATCGAAGTCATCAACGACAGCAAGCACATCCTGCGAATGTTCAGCAAAACCCCAGACGGAAAAGAAATGAAAACCTTCGAAATGATCGCCACCAAGAAGTAAGGGCGCGACCAAGGAAGGGACAGGAGCACAAACACCCACTCAACCGCGCGAAGCGGTTCGAGTGGGTCTCTTTTTGTTCCCAGAGGGCTTCGCACCCCCCATGATCTCACGACAAGCAACCACCACGTCCCGATCTTGAGGCAAGACAAGATTCGCAGCCCCGCCAAGCGGAATATAACTATCAACCCCAACCACACGCCTCACCGAGACATTACCTCCACAACGCTCCTGCAAAACTGCCAAAATCGCCTCACCAACCCCGCCAGTCCTGCGACCTTCATCAACAATCACAGCACGACCGCTCGCAACAGCTTGCTCCGCAATAAACACCTCATTCAACGGACAAAGCCACCGAAGATCAACAACCCGGGCACAAATCCCATGCGCCTCGCGAAGCTCCTTCGCCGCACGAAGCGACATACAAACCCCGTTAGCGAAAGTCAGAATCGTAACATCACCAGCGTCGTCGTGATAAACCGCCCCCTCACCAAGCGCAATCGACTCACCCGGCGCAGGATAACCGAACGACCACGCCTGATCTTTCGGTTCGTAGAGATCTTTCGTCATGTAAAGCGCGATCGGCTCAATAAAAGCGCTCACCCGCCCATCAACTCTCGCCATTGCCATACAAGTCCGCATCATTTTCACCGCATCATCTCCGCGCGATGGACACGCAACAACAAGACCCGGCACATCTCGAAGCGCCGCGATACTGTTATCGTTATGAAAATGACCCCCAAACCCCTTCTGATACGCCCAACCCGCAACACGCATCACCATCCCATTGCGAAACTGATCGTTAGAAAAAAACTGCAACGAACAGGCCTCACCACGAATCTGATCCTGCGCATTATGATAGTACGCAAGATACTGAATCTCTGGTATCGGCAAAAACCCAACCTGCCCAGCCCCAATCGCAAGACCCAATATCGTCGTCTCATCAAGAATCGTATTGTAAACACGAGCAAGACCAAACTTCTTAACAAGTCCGGTCGTCACATGATAGACCCCGCCCTTCTTCGCAACATCCTCGCCAAAAAGAGTCGCCTCAGGATATTTCAACAAGAGATCATGCAACCCCTGATTGATAAGAGCAGCCATGTGTCGCGCCGGCCCATTCTCCGGCAAGTGTTCTTCGTCCCCAAAAACCTCGACCCGCTTCTCACGCGAAACAATCCGCCCCACTTCCTTCAAAACATCATCCGGCGAATCCGGAGCAAGCGCCGAAACAACCTCAGCAATAGAGTCGATCTTACGAGTCGTAGCGGCATACCTCGAAGCGTCCGCAACCCGAGACCGCACACCCTCATACATCTCTAGCACTTCCGCAGGCTTCATCACCCCAAGGTCAACCACCAACTTCGCAGATGCAAGCAGAGGATCCCGCGCCTCGTTCGCCTCAATCTCAGCCCAAGAGTGATACTCAGTCTCCGCATCACTACCCGCATGACCAAGGAGTCGCACTGTCCGAAGATGAAGAAAAACAGGGACCCGCTCAGCTCGACAAGTCTCAACCGCGAGCTTCGTCGCACGATAAGCATCAATCAGATCAAGACCGTCCCCCTGGAAATACTCAAGACCCGGACGATTCCGCATACTCGCTTCGATCCAGGTACTAGGCGTCTTCACACTAATACCGATCCCGTTGTCTTCGCAAACAAAAAGAAGCGGTACGGGAAGATGACGGTACGCAGCATTACTCGCCGCATTGAAGGCAGTCTGCGCCGTCGCATGATTCGCAGACGCATCCCCGAAACTGCAAACGACGATCGCATCACGTGGCATACCCGTATCAACGCCAAGTCGAACCGCACGAGGAATCGCCATCGCAGCCCCAACCGCTTTGGGCAAATGACTCGCAATCGTAGAAGTCTGCGGAGGAACGAAAAGAGGCTTGCTACCCCAGACCTTATGACGCCCACCCGAAATCGGATCCTCCGTGCTAGCCGCAAAGCTAAGCATCGTGTCACGAACAAAATCGATCGCAGGAACCTTCCGTGACCGCTCAGCCATAAAACCGCCAGAGCGATAATGAACAAAAGCGATATCAGTATGCCGAGTCACCCGACCAACAACGGCATTCCCCTCATGCCCAGCACTACCAATCGTGTAAAACCCCTCATCCCGAGCACGCATCAAACGCGCCTCAATATCCTGATGCCGAACAACAACCTGCGACTCAAACAACTCCCGCAAATCCCCAGCCGTCAATCCCGTAGCATCATCAACAACATCCCCACCACCACGAACCACGCCACGCGCAACCAACCCCCTCACGAAGTCAACGAAATTACCATCAACAACCTGAGCCCGGTTCAAATTGAATCGTTGTTTGCTCATCAGTCACGAACGAAAGGACACACCGCAAATCGGGTCGGAATCACCAATAAACGCCAAGATCAAAGTCCCCGCCTCAATCAAAACGCCGCAACCCCAGTCAACTCACGACCAACAATCAACTGATGAATCGTCTCAGTCCCCTCATAAGTAATCACACTCTCAAGATTCAACATATGGCGAATCGGACAGCACTCAATACTAATCCCCCCAGCCCCAAGAATATCCCGAGCATCGCGAGCAACATCCATCCCAACACGAACATTGTTCCACTTCGCCAACGAAACCTGCGTATGATGCATCGTCCCAGCATCTTTCAACCGACCAAGTTGCAACGACAGAAGCTGCCCCGTCGTAATCCGGCGGAGCATTTCCGCAAGACGAATCTGCATATGCTGTTTATTGATAAGCGCCTCACCAAACAAAACGCGCTCGCGACAAAACTCAAGCGCCTCCTGATAACAGGCCATCGCCGCCCCAATCCCACCCCAGGCAATCCCATAACGCGCCTGCGTTAAGCAACCAAGAGGCCCGCCAAGTCCCTTCGCCCCCGGCAACCGGTTAGAATCAGGCACCCGAACATTATCAAAGAAAAGCTCACTCGTAATCGAAGCACGAAGCGAAAACTTATGCGGAATATCCCGAGTCGTATAACCACTCATCCCCTTTTCAACTAGGAATCCCCGAACCCCGTCGTCGGTCGACGCCCAGACAATCGCAATATCAGCGATCGAACCGTTCGTAATCCACATCTTCGCCCCGTTAATGATCCAGTCCCCGCCATCCTTCTTCGCCGTCGTCTTCATCGTCCCCGGATCGCTACCGCCATCTGGCTCGGTCAAACCAAAGCAACCGATCTTCCGACCCTTCGCCATCTCGGGTAGCCACTGCTGCTTCTGCTCATCAGTCCCGTACGCGTGAATCGGATACATACAAAGACCGCTCTGAACCGAGGCAAAACTGCGAACCCCGCTATCCCCCCGCTCGAGCTCCTGCATAATCAGCCCGTAGCAGACATTGTTCAGACCAGCACACCCATAGTCCTCAAACGTCGGTCCAAACAAACCAAGCTCAGCCATCTCCGGAACAAGGTCCATAGGAAACGACTCTTTCTCGAAGCACTCCCCAATAACCGGCAATACCCGGTCATCCACAAAGCGACCAACCGTATCACGAACCTGACGTTCATCCTCAGTTAGCAGCGACTCGATATCGAAAAGATCAGGCTTCTGGCTATCACGCACGGCATTTCTCCGAAAAATTGTGCACAGGCAGGCTATCTAACAATCGCCACGCCCATAGAAAGGGGGATGATACTCGCCAAGCGCAGGAAACTCAAAAAACCGTTCCCCGGAATTCCCAATTCACAGCCCTGTCGCTATAGTATTGAAAAGTGGCCGAAACCAATCAGCCACAAGCGACAACAAGGAGCCCGACCGCGAGTTGCAACGATTTGCAACAGACTGTCCCGCTCGAAACAAACCGCGAGAAAAACCAATGGTCCAAAACAGACCCGCACCCGGTGCCAATAACCCAACAGAATTCATAAAACTAGGACTCCCACTTGCCGGGTCAAAAACACCCCTCCCAATGTCTCTAGCCGAAGCCCAAGACCGCGGCTGGGACGAAATCGACGTCGTTTTCGTCTCCGGCGACGCCTACATCGACCACCCCAGCTTCGCCACCGCAATCCTCGCCAGAGTCCTGGAGGCACACGGCTTCCGCGTTGGCATCATCGCCCAGCCCGACTGGAAAACCGCAGACCCCTGGCGAACCTTCGGAAAACCACGCCTCTTCTTCGCCATCAGCGCCGGCAACATGGACTCAATGATCAACCACTACACCGCCAGCAAGAAAGTCAGAAACGACGACGCCTACTCACCCGGCGGTCAAATAGGCCTCCGACCCGACCGCGCAACCAGAGCTTACTGTCAAAGAGCAAGAGAAGCATACAAGGGCGTACCCATCATCGCCGGCGGCGTCGAAGCAAGTCTCCGACGCCTAGCACACTACGACTACTGGAGCGACACCGTAAAACGATCCATCCTCTTGGATGCCAAAGCAGACCTCGTCGCCTTCGGAATGGGCGAAGCAACAATCGTAGAAATCGCAAAACGCCTCGACAGCGGAGAGTCAATCACCGACCTGAGGGACATGCGCGCCGTCGCCTACGCAATGGGCGCCAAAGAAACACCCCCAACAGGCGAAAACATCCTCAATCTACCATCCTTCGAACAGGTCAAAGAAAGCAAGACCGCCTTCGCCGACGCAACCCGAGGCATCCACCTGGAAACAAACCCCTACAACGCCAAAACCCTCGTCCAAATGCACGACAAACAAGCAGTCGTCTGCAACCCGCCCAGACTCCCCGAATCACAAGAGTCAATGGACTTCTTCTACGATCTCCCCTACACACGAAAACCTCACCCGGTCTACACCGCCCCAATCCCCGCGTTCGAAATGATTAGAAACTCCGTCACCATCATGCGCGGATGCTTCGGTGGCTGCACGTTTTGCTCGATCACAACCCACCAGGGAAGAATCATCCAATCACGAAGCAAACAATCCATCACCAAAGAAGTCGCTGCCATCGGACAAGACAAATCCATGAAGGGCATCGTCTCTGACATCGGAGGCCCGACCGCCAACATGTACGAAATGCGATGCAACGACCCCAAAGTCGAAGCAATCTGTCGAAGACTCTCCTGCGTCCACCCCACTCTCTGCAAATTACTCGGCACAGACCACGCCCCCTTGATAAAGGTAATGCGTGAGGCGCGCGCCCAAAAAGGAATCCGAAAAGTCTTCGTAGCAAGCGGCGTCCGCATGGATCTCGCCCAGCTCTCCCCCGAATACCTCGACGAACTAACCGCCCATCACGTAGGAGGCCACCTAAAAGTCGCACCCGAGCACACCGACCCAACAACCCTCCGAGTCATGAAAAAACCAGACATCGACAACTTCGCAACCTTCGACAAAGCTTTCAAACAAGCCTCAAAAAAAGCAGGCAAAGAGCAATACCTAGTCCCCTACTTCATCGCATCACACCCCGGCAGCGACATAGACTCCATGATCCACCTCGCCGTATTCCTAAAACAAAACGGCTACCGCCCCGAGCAGGTACAAGACTTCATCCCCGCCCCCTTCGACATCGCAGCCTGCATGTACCACACAAACCTGGACCCCATGACAATGAAACCAGTCTTCATCGCCAAACACCTCCGCGACCGAAAAGTCCAACGCGCCCTAATGCAATTCTTCAAACCAGAAAACTACTTCCTGGTAAGAAAAGCACTCATCGAAGCAGGAAAGTCAAACCTGATCGGCGAAGGCTGCGACTGCCTAATCCAAGACTCCCCCCCAAAAGAAGCAATCGAAGCACGCCGCCACAGAGCAGCCCTAGAAGCAAAATCAACCGACCACGTGCACTCAAGACAAAGAACCCCGGGCTACAGACCAAAACGTCGATCAACGATCAGCCGCAAAACCTAAGGAACCAGTCGTCACAACCAATCCCGACATCCTAATCATAGGCGGAGGCGCAGCCGGTCTAACAACCGCAATCTTCACCGCAAGACTCCTCCCAACCCATTCCGTAACAATCCTCGACACCGCACCAAAACTAGGCGCAAAAATCCTCATCTCCGGCGGCGGAAGATGCAACCTCACAAACCGCATAGTAACACCAAGCGACTTCTTCGGCGGCAGCCCCAACATCATCAAACGAATCCTCGCCGCCCTCCCCGCGAGCAAGACAGTCGAATTCTTCAATGAACTAGGCGTCGAATTCTACCAAGAAGATGAAAACGGAAAACTCTTCCCAACAACCGACAGCGCCAAGACCGTCCTCAATGCACTCTTACAAGAAGCCCACCGCCGCGGCATCAAGATCCTCCCAAACCATCGCGTCACAGACCTCAAGAAAGATTCCGACAGCTTCCACATCGAAACCGAATCGGCAGCCTTCCGAGCAAAAAAGGTCGTCCTGGCGACCGGCGGAAAATCACTTCCCAAAACCGGCTCCGACGGTTCAGGCTACAAAATAGCAGCCGCACTAGGTCACTCACTCATCCGCCAAACCCCAGCGCTGGTCCCCCTCATCCTGGAGGGCGACTTCCATACCAACTTAAAAGGAATCGCCCTACCCGCAGAGCTAACCGCCCACGTCGAAGATGCAAAACCAGCCACGGCAAAAGGCGCACTCCTCTGGACCCACTTCGGAATCAGTGGCCCAGTCGCCCTCGACGTGTCACGACATTGGCACCGCGCCAAATTAGAAAAAAAAGAAGTTACCCTGACCGCCAATTTCCTACCCGGTGAAAACGCACACACCCTCGAAGAAAAACTCCTCGAAATCGCCAAAGACGCACCGACCATCCAACTGAACAACGCCCTCGCGAGATTGGTCCCCACCAGACTCGCCGACGCAATCCTAACAACCCTAGAAATCGAACCAACAACAGTCCTCGCCCACCTCCGCAAAGAAAACCGCCGAAAACTCGCCGCATCCCTCACCGCATGGCCACTCCCCGTCAAAGACGGTCGAGGATACACCTACGCAGAAGTCACCGCAGGCGGCGTCCCCCTAAGCGAAGTAGACCCAAAATCCCTCGAATCAAGAAAATGCCCCAACCTCTACCTAACCGGTGAAATCCTGGACGTAGACGGACGAATCGGCGGCTTCAACTTCCAATGGGCATGGTCCAGCGCCCACGTCGTCGCAACCGCAATCGCCAGATCAACAAAAACCGAATCGCAACCTTAAGGAAACGCCTTCTATGAAGATTGAGCAGCGCCCGAAAGGAAGCGTCTTCCGAGTACCAAAGGTCTTCAAACATTCGCTCTCTCTTGGTCGCAACCCAAGAAGATCGCCGCCGTGCGCGTGTCGGGGGACATTAACGTCTTTTCCTCTCCCAAAACCCCCAACCCTCCCGATAATTCCCAAATAGAAAAGAGGCACAAACAACAATGAAAACCGCAAAAACGATCCTAGCATTCACGACCGTCTTACTAGCAGCCAGCTGCGCCTCGACAAGACCATCCCCAGTTACACCAGGCGCCGCAAAGATGTACCTTCAGCCAGGTCAAACCCACCAGGTCGACGTCATAGAAAAATTCGGAACACCAAACATCGTCACCCGTCGCGACGGCGGAGAGATGTGGGTCTACGACAAAGTCTCAAGTAACGACGCATCATCCATGTTCGGACTCGGCGGACTCGGGGGCGCAGGTAGCGGAGCAGGATTCGGAGGCGGCGGACTCTTCGGTACCGCAGGCTCACGCACCCGATCAGAAACAACCGTCATGCTAATCATCTATTTCGATCCACAAGACCTCGTACTCGACTACAAAATAACCCAAACAAAATTCTAAGAAGCACGCAAGATGTCGATCAAGAACAATCCAGTGAATCAAAATAACAATAGTCCAGGCGATAGGGCGGGTGGCATGGCCCACGCTTGCGTGACCATGTCGTGCGCATGTCTGCTACTAGCCGGATGCGCCTCAACCCCAAACCAGTCTGAGCTAAAATTCCTGGAAACTCGCCAGATGGGAATCCCCTACTCCCCAGCCTACGACGCCGCCCTAAACGCCGTCTTCAGCATGGGCTTAACAATAACACACACCGACAAGGGTTCCGGCGTCATCTCAGCACAGTCCGGCGACCACGCGCAACGCGCCACAATGTCCGCCAAACAGCGAGAAGAGCATCCCGTCAAGAAAGTGACCCTCATGCTCCGCCCCCGAAACGACAGAACGACCCAACTCCGCATGAAAGTCCTAATCAACGAAGAACAGCAACTAGACCGCACCTTGATGACACAAATCTGGCAACGCATAGCACGCGAAGCAATGCTAGACGCACAACCAAATCCCACTCTATCCAACCAGCATCACCAGACCAACCGCCGATCGCGGAACAGAAACTAACCTCCCCACTTCTAAAGTACGCCAGCAACCATAACACTCAACCAACAAAGATGTCAGCCCACGTCGACTCGAATCCCTAAGTCGTCAACAGCTGTCAAGAATCGCCAGAACCCGTGGATCTGCAAGAAACAGAACCAGGGACCGAATACATTCTCTTGAAACAAAACGCGCCGCGCGGAGATCGCAGCCCCTATCCCGATCATCCCACCATCCAAAACGCCAGTGTACAACTCCCCAACACCAGCAGATAATAATCTCGTCTAGACCAAGAACAAAAGCTACAAGCTGCAGAGAACACATGCGCGCTCAGCTCCTACATCTAACGGGCCCCTCTCGCGGAAAAACCATTCTCTATGATGAGTCCAAAATCCTCATCGGAACCGCCTCCAACGCAGCCGTCCGTTACCAACAAGGATCCACAGAAGAACGCCACGCAGAAATCGAATTCGTCGAAGAAGGGTGCGCCTTCTACTTCCGCGCAATCGACGGGCAAGTCTTCGTAAACAGACAAGAAGTGCGCGAGATCATCCTACAACACGGCGACCTCATAGAGATCGGTGTCTCAGGCCCAAAGTTCCGATTCCGAATCGCAGAATCAGGATGCAATACCTGCAAACCAGTAAGACAAATGCTAACAGACGCCGCCGAAGTCCACGGCCAAAGCGGACTCTGGGCATCAACCCACGGCCTCCGAAATGACCTTCTCAATCACTCAACCCTAACTACTAAACTCGCCGCAATCATCACAGCCACAGCACTCTTCTTCGGCGCAGCTTTCTTAGGCGCAACCATCAGCAGCTCTCGAACAGCGAGAACACAACAAGACCTTTCACGAAAGCAATCGTTGCAATACGAGTCGCAGCTCCTCACCCTCAAAGAGCAAATCGAAAAATTCCAACACGACCAGGCAGGCCACGCATCCAAAAAGGAGCTAACCGACCTAAGAACAGACCTCGCAAGACGCGCAAAAATCATAGACAGAATCGCAGAGCAAGACTCCGCACTTAAGCGCGTCCTCGACGATTTCTCCAACGGTGTATGCTTGATCCACGGAACCTACACCTTCTACGGAGAAATCGACAGCGTACCGGCGCAAGTCGCCGACCCATCCGGCGCACCTCTCGAAATAGAGTACATCGGAACAGGTTTCCTGGTCGAGAACCCAGGAAGAATCATCACGAACAGACACGTAGCCCAACCCTGGTGGAACAGCGAAGACGTCGCACCCCTTCTAGCACAAAACCTCCAACCGAAATTCGTTTCACTAACCGCCACCTTCCCAAAAAGACTACCAATAGTGATCGACACGACGACAATCAAGCTAAGCGAAGACGAAGTTGACATCGCAATGATGGCGATCAAAATCGACGAAAATGTCCCAATCCTACCGCTCCACAACGAAGACCTCGATGCGATGAGAGGAGAACGCATCATCCTTCTAGGCTACCCAACAGGACTCAACGCACTCCTGGCAAGAGCAGAACCATCAATAGCAGAGGAAGCAATAGGATCAGCAACAAGTACAGCGACCCTCATCCAAGAGCTAGCCAAACGAGGAGTAATAAGCCCGGTAATAACCCAAGGAGCTTTAAACGAGGTAAGACCAAGAAGACTTGTTTACGATGCAGAGACAACATCTGGCGGATCAGGCGGACCAGTCTTCGGCCCAGACGGAACAGTCATCGGAGTCAATTTCGCCATCACCCGCGACTTCGACGGATCAAACTTCGGAGTACCAATAGAGTTCGCACGAAAACTACTAGCACAACACACAGAACAAGAAACCGCTACCGACTGACCTAACTAGGACCACAGAGGATTTGCCCGCACGTCGATCCCTCCAACCAGTTCTCGCCCGGCAGTTGACATTGAGAATCTAACGCATCGTCCCAACATCTCGAGATCGCCGAGTTGCAGCACGCACCACGAGGCAATCCGCATTCCACCGCATCACACGACAAGTTAGCCGCCCAGATCTCCCCAGACCCCCGGCAATCAACAGAAAAGACATTGTCAACACACGAACCGGTTGACTCATGGCAACAAGAACCCGCAGAAGCATGACAAGCAGCGGCACAGCACGGCGTCGCAGACGACCACCCCCCAAAAACCGCCGAACATTCTTCGAATGAAACACTGTCAGTGCAACCTCCGGAGTTCGGGTTACAGCAGGCGCCTAGGTCTTCCGGGCGAGGATCCCGAAAAATCGCGGACGAATCCGAGGGACACGGTGCGACAATCGCAGCGTCTCCCCAAGGAGAAAACACCGCGCCGTTCAGCAGATCGATCGCTTCTAGAACATCTTGCGGCCGACATCGAAGACTTCGGTCAAGGTCGCACCGAAAATCTTGAAGCGCTTCGTCGCCATCTAGATTCGCCAGCAGCGCAGCAACATCCGGTGGTCCGGAATTCAGACTCTGATCCACGTCCACAGGCAAGCTACCAAAACAAGCAGTCCGAGTGCTAGGCAGATGCTTGATGCAGGTCCATCGCTCAGGAGAAATCGGACCGTCAAGAGTCAAGATAAGCGTCGCCGAACCAACTTGGGCGAGTTGAACGATCTGCGGAACAACTGTTTCTGGAACCACAAGTATTGAAAAATCCGAAACCGATGTCCCCGCAGGGTTCCGATCGAAATGGAACGAAACACGACCCCAACCAAGCGGATCATTGGACCCGTCCAACGCCGTCGCACCACGAGCATCAATGTCGCAATTCGATGGAAACGTAGCCGTAGGGAGCAATGGGCAAACCCCCGTATCAATCTCAAGCGGCACCAACTGCGGCTCGATCTCTCCAACATCGCGGGACCCAAGAAGAGTCAACCCGCTACACCGACTTAGAAAAAAAGTAAACGGCCCGCAAGCAGCCTCAGAAACAACCAGCACGACAGTTCCGACATACCAAGTCCCGCCATCGTCAACACGCAATTCACCCTCTGTCGTTAGGCCAAAGTAGGTGTAGTCGAGTTGCGAAGTCCCCGTCCCACGAATCGTATTGAATCCAAAGAAAACGTAGTCTTGACGATTCGTATCGATCACCGCACCAAAACCAGGGAAATGCGCAGCACCCTGGCATAAACCGAGACTACCAGACCCAACGCAAATAAATCCGCCTGAGCAGGGTCCCCCTTCGCTAGGATTGCATAGCACGTTGTCAAGCGGGGCTTCCCAACCCAAAGGGAGAACCGTACCGTTACTACCACTAACGGAACCGCGTCGGTTCAAGACACTCGCGCTAACCTGATCAATACCGGCGGGAATCTCCGTACCCCAACCCCAGATATGAATCTCAACCTCAACCGTATCCCCCGCCGATACAGACACCAAACTCGTCGCCTCGATCGGAGAACCGTTCACACCAACAGCACGGAGCGCCATCGTAGGGACCTCACCACGTGCAGAAAATCCGAAAAGAAAGAAAAAAAACGCAGCGAACCCCACTGCATAAGAATGACTTGAAATAAACTTCATCTGCCCGCTCCCCACTTTGAATAATTGGCGCCATCGTAAAAAACAGCCAATCAATCGCCAACATCGACCATGACCCGCAAGAGACCCGATCTGCGGGCAGGCATATCGGCTGGGGAACAAAAAAATGCACCGCCAGGGACTCGAACCCCGGACCCGCTGATTAAGAGTCAGCTGCTCTGCCAACTGAGCTAGCGGTGCCGCAAGGCCGAGATTCAATCCGCCAAACGACACTTAGTCAAGACCCAGCCAAACGACAATCCAGCGCGGGGAGTCGTCAAACCAGCAAATCAGAAGATCCAAGACAAAAAAAAGATCCGTCCCAGAACTCTAGGACCGAGAATTCCCAAGGTCAAGCATCAAAAACCACCCACCGAAGCAGTTTGATCCCCAATCCGCACCGCCTCATCAAGCTTCTCAAGCAAATAAGACTTCGTAAGCTGAGTACGCAGCTGAATCGGGTGATCCGGACGCCCAGCTGGGAAAACCAAGTTCAACGGCACACCTGGACTGTTAAACTCGTCCAGAACATCAGCAATATCATCATCGTTCAAAGTGAAGTCGCCGCGAAAAGCAACACCCCCAACCTCCTCAAGCTTTTTCGCGAAATCCTGCGTCTCGATGGCCACCTTCTTGTTTACCTTGCACTGTGTGCAGTACGCCGAAGTAAAATCGACGAACGCGACCCGCCCCCCACGCACAACCTCATCAACCGCCTCGCGCGACCAGGAACGCCAGGCGATCCCACTCGCACCGACATGGATCCCAGATCCGCCACCCCGAAGGATCGCCCGTTGACGCTCAACCGCTGGCCCAAGAGGAAAAATCATCCCGTAAACCAGAATCCCAGCAAGCAAAGCCGTCAACGCCGCACCGCCGCGATAACGCCACCGAGTACCCGTCGCCATCGTGATCTGAACCTTCCCCATGATCCAACAAGCAAGCCCAACCCCAACGTAAAAAACGAGCGTCCATTCTAATCCTTCAGACCCAATCTGAACCGTCAGAGGATGAATCAGGTAAACAACCATCCCCAACAGCATGAACCCCATCACCCGCTCGAACGTAATCATCCAGTTCCCCGGACGCGGCAAGAAGCTCAGCCACTTCGGGTTAAACCCCAGAAGAACATAAGGGCTCGCCATCCCGATTCCCGTCGCCAGAAACGCAAGTATCGCCGTTGTCGATGGCTGCTGCGTCGCCCAAGCCCATGCGCCAGCAAGCAACGGACCCGTACAAGCAAGCCCAAGAACAGGCGCTAGCGCCCCCTTACCAAAAGAAGCAGCCAATCCCTCCGATTGTATCTTCCCCTCCAAAGAGCTTGCCGCCGTCGGAACTTGCAGCGTAAACACACCGAGCATGCTCAATGCAAGTGCCATCACCACCCCACCCAATCCGATCACAACAACCGGAAACTGCAGAACGTTGGTCTTGTCTCCCTGCGCGGCGATCAGACCGATCAATACGAAAAATACAACAACCCCAACGCCGAACGAAAGTCCCAGCGCCGCCGCCCGACCCCGAGACTCATGCGCCTGCTGAACAAACCCCAAAACCTTAATCGAAAGAAGAGGCAAAACACAAGGCGTCGCGTTAATAAACAATCCGTAAAGAAAACACCCGAAGAGAAGACCAACAGGACCAAGACCCTTCAAATAGGCTTCCAAGCCCTCTTCGTCACTCCCGGTCGCCGCCACTTCAAGAGTCTTTTCATCCGAAGCAACCACCCCATCCCCACCGCCCGCCGCTACCTTTTCAATCGCAGCAGGCCCACTCACTTCCGCCCCAGCCCCATCAGAATCCGCAAGCTTCTCAACAGCAACCGGCGCACCCGACCCGCTCCCCTTCGCAGAACTAAACCACTCAAACGAAATCCCCGCCGGCGGCATACACTGACCCTTATTCGTACATGCTTGATAACGAAGAACACCTGCAACCCGTACCGGATCACCGCCACGCTCCGAATCAACCTCACCCGGAACATGAACAACAATCTCCCCTTCAAACTCGCTCAGCTTCCCAAGATTCGCGACCTCGCGAAAATGCGCCTTCGGAAAAACCGCCTCTCCAAACTCAACACCCTCAGACGGCTCAAGAAAAATATCAGCACCGATCAGCGAAGGCATCGTCGGCTTGTTCGATTGAATATGAAATCCGCGTTTGATGTCGATCGTCACCGCCACATCAAATTTCGCCCCAGCCAAGAGCGACGCAGGCGACCCCGCCGCCTTCACGCTAACATGTTTACTAGTCGCCTTCGGAGCAGCCCGCCTCGCCCGCTTGAACAGTTTGCGATTCGCCTCACCCGCCTCGCCACCAGCAGCAAGCACCGGCAACGTAACAGAAACCTCAGCCTCCTCGCGCAAGCACTTATCATTGCAAATCAGATAGAGCACCTTCGCCGAAAGCGTCACGCTATCCCCGCTCAAGCCCGAAGGCGCAGTAACCGCCCCAACCAGCATCGGCGTCCCTACCAAGATATTTGTGACGATGTCACCCGGACTGTGATGCCGCTTGGGAACCGGAAAAGAAAGCTCGCCCACCGAAAAACCATCCGGGTTCTTCCAGACGACCCGAGGCGGAAGACCGCTATCACCGCTGTTGATCCAGTAGATGTGCCAATCCTTCTCTAGCTCGAATCGAACCCCAACCTCAAACTCTGAACCTGCAACAACCCCGTCGACAGACCCCACAAGGCTAACCTTCGCCTTCGGCGGAGCAGCCATCAACATCGGCGAAAGCACAAAAACCATCGCCGCAAGAAAAAGCTTATTCGTCTTCATCTGGATCCTCGTAATCTCACATTCCACCTCTCGCGAGTCCGATTCCAGACCGGAATCTCGCAGGTGATCCTATCCGACCACAACACTCACACCATGCCGACTATACTCTTCCCCGACCGCCAAACCTTGCACCCTGACTATTTGTGACCCCTCCGTTGCGCCCTGTGCTGATTAGAAGCCTAAGAAAGCAACGCAATCAAACTCGAAACAACTTCACACGACCCAAACCAATCATCTAAACTTGAAAGAAAGCCACCTCTCGATGCCAATCACACCCCTATTGACACCTATATACCTCACAATAGACTCTACGGAGCGCAGCGTGGCGCACATTTAGTTAAATTATTACTTTAGTTGCGGTCCGCAATCACCAAAGGTGCAGCGGAACGATTAACTGAAAGGAGACGGTTGTTCGTCTGGTGCTTTCAGGAGATTGCTGAAAGTACGAAGGCTCGCGATTGTGAGTTGGGATACCAGATATCGAAACCAGGGCCTTTTTCTAGTGAGACCGGATTTAAGTGCCGACAGGCGCGTCCGTTTCTCGACTCAGAATGTTTAGGGAATTTGATCGCGTTGTTTCGGGAATTGACGCATACACAAGAATCGACATTCGTGGTCATCCGACGAGGATTCGCCGCAGACGACCACAATACCCCCGAAATGCGCTTCGCTCCGGCTGTAGAACGGCGAGCAGCTGCAACAGCGGTAACCGTTATTGGAGAGCGGCGACCGCACGCAATAAGCTGATTCGACGATAAACGCAGCCAGGCACCTATGACGCCCTCGGCTTCATATCTCACGCGGACCTTTTGCGCCGCGCCCCAATCGCTCGCGACATTCTCATCGAAAAACTTCCAAGACAACTGACCGTTAGGGAAGTCAAGATCTACCGTTCGAGCAGTCTGGCATGGTGCATTTTTCGCAAGCCGACCGCTGCGAGGAAATCTCGCGGACGCTTAATATAGAATCGGAAAAAATATGAACACAAACTTGATCGCACAAGCAACCGACCCACCCGTCTCAAGCGGGGATGTGCCCGGAATCCTACTTGGGTGCGCTATCGGAGCTGTCGTCGCCCTCCTCGCAGGCTACCTACTAATGCGATGGAGGAACCGAACCCGAGTCGATGAATCAACAAGAGAAGCAAATCGCATCCTCGCCGAAGCAAATGCAGAGGCCGATGTCCAGAGGAAAAAAGCAGAAGTCGATGCCAAAGCGGAATTCCTAAAAGGGCAAGAAGCGATCCGAAAAGAAGGCGACGGCATGCGCGCCGAAATCAAGGAATCTGAAAAACGACTCTCCAAAAGAGAGGATAACCTCGAAGGAAAACTTGATACCCTAGCCACCAAAGAGAAAAACCTCGAACAGCAAAACAAAAAACTAGTCTCAAGGCAAGACACCGTCCGAGCAAAAGAAACAGAAGCGGAAGAGCTCCTCACAAACCGAAGAGAATTGCTACTCCAGGCAAGCGGAATCAGCCACGACGAAGCACAACGTATCATCCTGGACGAAGTAAAGCACGAGATGGAGCACGAGTCCGCCGTACTAATCGAAAAGGCCGTAACCACCGCCAAAGAGGAAGCACAGCACCTATCAAGAGAAATCACACTCACCGCAATCCAGCGATACGCAGGAGACCACACCTCAGAGCACACCGTCTCAACAGTCGAAATCCCTTCCGACGAAATGAAAGGCCGAGTCATAGGCCGCGAAGGAAGAAACATCAGGGCTTTTGAGAAAGCAACCGGCGTAGACGTCATCGTCGATGACACACCAGGAATCATTGTTGTCAGCGCATTCGACCCCGTCCGCAGAGAAATCGCCAGAAGAACAATGGAAAAGCTGATCTCAGACGGACGTATCCACCCAGGAAGAATCGAAGAACTAACCGCCCAAATCCAAAAAGACATGCAGGAAGAACTTCTCGAAGCTGGAAAAAAAGCAGCCGTCGAAGCGGCCATCGGCGGACTACACAGAAAACAGCACGAACTACTGGGAAGGCTCCGCTTTAGAACAAGTTACGGACAAAATGTCCTCCGCCATAGTCTAGAAGTCGCATTCCTCTGCCAATCAATCGCAGACGAATTAGGACTAGACGGACGACTAGCAAGACGATGCGGACTACTCCACGACATCGGAAAAGCAATCGACCACGAAATCGAAGGCTCTCACCAAAAAATCGGCGCAGATTTCTGCAAGAGATTCAATGAAAGACCAGAAGTCCTAAACGCCATCGAAGGGCACCACGGTGACATCCCAGCAACAAGCCCATACACCCCAATCGTCATGGCCGCTGACGCAATCTCCGCCGCAAGACCGGGCGGTCGCCGAGAATCCCTCGAACGATACACCCAAAGACTCCAACAGCTAGAAGAAATCGCGATGGTCCACCACGGCGTCAAAGAAGCCTTCGCCATCCAGGCAGGTAGAGAAGTCAGAGTCATCGTAGACGCGAAGAGAGTTGACGACGCCGTCGCCGCACTAATCGCCAGAGACGTGGCAAAACAGGTCGAAGAACAAATGACCTATCCAGGCGAAATCAAAGTAACAGTCCTACGAGAAGTCAGAGCAGTAGCCACAGCAAGATAAACCAAACGCAAGGACACCCAACCAACAAAACGCGAGCGAAAGCATCGCGGGATATGATAAATGGAGCTTCGCATCCTATGCATCGGTGACGTCGTCGGAAGACCAGGAAGGCAAGTCCTCCGCGAAGCCCTCCCAGTCCTGACAAAACAGCACAGCTTAGACTGCATCATCACAAACGCCGAAAACTCAACAGACGGAGCAGGACTCTCCGCCGCCCACTACCAAAAAGTCGTCGCCGCAGGCTCCCACCTCATCACCCTGGGCGACCACATCTACAGAAGACGCGACATCATCCAGGTCATGGAGACCGCCGACAACATCGTAAAACCTGCAAACTTACCAACCCAGGCACCGGGAAAAGAATTCGCAATCCACCGCACAGAATCAGGCGTAGGCATCGCCGTCATCTCCGTCCTCGGTCGACTCTTCATGAAGCTCCAGGCAAACTGCCCATTCGCCGCAGCAGATCGCGTCATCGCCGCAATCCCTTCAGACGTAAAAATAATCGTCGTAGATTTCCACGCAGAAGCAACAAGCGAAAAAATCGCAATGGGCTGGCACTTAGACGGCCGCGCCTCAATCGTCTTCGGAACCCACACCCACGTCCCGACCGCAGACGAAAGAGTCCTCCCAAAACGAACCGCCTACATTTCAGACCTGGGAATGACAGGACCATACGACTCAGTCATCGGCAGAGACAGAAACCGAGTAGTCGGAACATTCATCAGCGGCGTACCATCCCCTTTCGACGTCGCAACAAACGACACAAGACTATGCGGAATCATCGCAACCGTAGAATCAACCACCGGACGAGCGTCCGCCATCCAGCGAATCAGATACGACGCAAACCCCGCAACACAGCGATAAGACAATGTCGAAACCAACCACGGACCAACAACTACAAACCCTCATCCGCGGCTGCGAACACTGCTTCACAACCGAAGAACTAGAAAAACGCCTCGACTCCGGCAAACAGCTACGCGTGAAACTAGGCATGGACCCAACCGCCCCAGACCTCACCTTGGGTCACACCGTAGTCCTCAGAAAACTCCGCCAATTCCAAGACTTCGGCCACAAAGCGGTCCTCATCATCGGCGACTACACCGCAAGAATCGGCGACCCCTCCGGCAAAAGCAAAACAAGACCAATGCTAACCCCCGAACAGGTCAAACAAAACGCCGAAACCTACATGAAACAAGCAGGCAAAGTCCTAGACCTCTCCGACGAAAAATTCGAAGTCCGCCACAACAGCGAATGGCTAGAACCAATGTCCTGCGCAGACGTCCTCCGCTTGATGAGCCAAATGACAGTCGCAAGAATGATGGAACGCGACACCTTCGCAACAAGACAAAAAGCCGGAAAAGAAATCTTCATGCACGAAATGCTCTACCCGCTAATGCAAGGGCACGACAGCGTCATGATAAAAGCAGACGTCGAACTCGGAGGCACCGACCAAACCTTCAACAACCTCTGTGGCCGCGACCTCCAAAGAAACGCAAACCAACCCCCCCAAATCGTAATGACCCTCCCCCTCCTAGTCGGCACCGACGGCAAGCTAAAAATGAGCAAGTCAATGGGCAACTACGTCGCCGTCACCGACACCCCAACCGACATGTTCGGAAAAGTCATGCGCATCCCCGACCCGCTCATGCGCAGCTACTTCGAATTGCTTACGGATACCCCAGAAGAAAAAATCGCCGCACTAACCGATAGCCCAGACGCCAACCCAAGAGACAGCAAAGAAGAGTTAGCAAAAACAATAATAGAACTGTACCACTCCAAAGAAGCAGCAACCGCAGCCGCACAAGAATTCAAAAGAGTCCACGGTGGTGGTACCGACGGAGCAACCGATTTCGAATCAACTCTCCCCGACGACATCCCCGAAGTCGCAATCCCCGCAGACATGATCAAAGACGGCGAGGTCGACCCACTAAGCGTCACAGTCCACTGCTTCAACGAAAAATCAAGAGGCGTAGCCAAACGCCTAATCGCAGAAAGCGGCATCCGCCTGAACGGCGAAGTAATCACCGACCCCCAAACCCCAATAAAAATAAAAACCGGCGACATCCTCCAAAGAGGAAAAAGAAAATTCGCCAAAATAGCCCTCCAGTAACGCAACGACCATCCGCCCCCATCCCGTAGGGTGGGCTATTGCCCACCATCCGCCCAATCCCCAACCCACGCCATAATGTCCAAAACCCAAATTCCCGTAGGTCGGGTCATCGACCCGGCATCCTGGAAAAACACCAACCATCGCCCGTAGGTTGGTAAACGACCCAACATTCTGCGATCGCTCCGAGGATGTAGGACGCCATAGCCAAGCGAAGCGCCGCCATGCCTGAGTGTGGCACCGGTTTCCAACCGGTGCAAACCGAGCCGCGTCCGAAAGGAAGCGAAAACACAGTATCGGTAGCGTCCGCCCTGCCGACCACCCGCACGACTACCAAATCATCAACCCAACAAATCAGAGCAGCGACCGTAAGGGAGCTAGACGATCTCAACCGACGTCATCAAGTCCTCAACTACACATCACAATCCCGTAAATCGCGTCATCGACCCGGCATCCGCGAACATCACCAAGCCTCAGGATTAATCTTGAAACGCAAGAAAGGGTGCCACTGGCGGCTTGC
>JAJDDZ010000062.1 GCA_029260025.1 Phycisphaerae bacterium
CCCAGATTGGCCACCCTAGTCCCAGACCAGCCAGCAATAACAATCGTAAAGGACCGAGACCCCGCCGGAAAACCAATCTACAAATCCCTCACCTTCAAAGAATTAGAAGCATACTCCAACAAGTGTGCCAACGGTCTGACCCAGTCTGGCATCGAGCGCGGCATGAGAACACTCGTCATGGTCCGCCCCGGCATGGACTTTATCGCCATCATCTTCGCTCTTTTCAAGATGGGCGCGGTCCCCGTCATGATCGACCCGGGCATGGGCGTCGCCCGTCTACTAGAGTGCGTGCGTCAGGTCGATTTGCACGCGTTCATTGGAATTCCGCTCGCCCAACTCGTCCGCGCAATAAACAGAAAAACATTCAGAAACCTAACCAGCGTCGTAACAGTAGGGCGGCAAAAATTCTGGAAGGGCAGCACCCTCCAAGAGCTAACAACAAACGCCAGCGACATTTACAACTGCACAAAAACCGCCCCCGACGAAACCGCCGCCATCCTCTTCACCAGCGGCAGCACCGGACCCGCTAAAGGCGTCGTCTACGAACACGGAATGTTCAACGCCCAGGTCCGCATGATCCAAAAACAATACAACATCGAACCCGGCGAAATCGACCTCCCGGCCTTCCCGCTCTTCGCACTATTCAGCACAGCCATGGGCATGACCGCCATCATCCCCGACATGGACCCCTCCAAACCAGCCAAAGTAGACCCCGCCAAAATCATCGAAGCAATCTTAGACCACAACGTAACCACAACCTTCGGCTCACCCGCAATCTGGAAACGAGTCGCCGCCCACGCAACCAAAAACAATATCAAACTCCCCACACTCAAGCGAATCCTGATCGCCGGAGCACCAGTACCCTGGCGAGTAATCGAGCAGTTGCACAAAGTCCTTGCCGACTCCGCCGACATCCACACCCCCTACGGAGCGACCGAATCACTCCCAGTTTCATCCATCTCAGGCCGCGAAATCATCCGAGAGACAAGAGACCGAACGCGCCAAGGCGACGGCATCTGCGTCGGCTCACCCGTTGAAGAAATAGACCTACGCATCATCCGCATTACCGACGACCCCATCGAAAACTGGTCCGACGATCTCCTCGTCGAAGATGGCACCCCCGGCGAAATCGTAGTAGCAGGACCACCCGTCACAAAGCAATATTTCAACCTCCCAAGCGCCACCGCCTCCAGCAGAACCTCCGACGGTCACCAAATCTACCACCGCATAGGCGACATAGGCTACCGCGACAAAAAAGGAAGAATCTGGTTCTGCGGAAGAAAAGCTCACCGAGTCGAAACAGAAAACGAAACACTATTCAGCATCTGCGCCGAGGCAATCTTCAACGAACACCCAGAAGTCGCTCGCTCAGCCCTCGTCGGAATTGGTCCTAGGGGCAATCAGCACCCCGTCATCATCATCGAACCAAACCCAGTATCTTTCTCGAAAGGCAATCAACGAAACCGCCTCACAAACGAACTCCTAATCCTCGCCCAAGACAACAAACGCACAGAAAAGATTAGCGAAGTCCTGTTCCGAACGACACTACCTGTAGACATCCGCCACAACGCAAAAATAAACCGCGAAGCCCTAACAAGATGGGCCACGCAAAAAACGCCAGGAAAACAAACTCGCTTATGAAAGCTCTAGTAACAGGCGGAGGCGGTTTCCTAGGCTGTAAAATCGTCCGCATGCTCCACGCGCAAAACCACCAACCCATCGCACTCGGTCGCAACCAATACTCCGAACTTGAAGAACTCGGAATCCAATCAATCCAGGCAGACATCCGCGACGCAGATGCCCTCCAAAAAGCCTGCCAAGGAATCGACACAGTCTTCCACGTCGCCGCCCTCGCCGGCATCTGGGGAAAAAGGCAAGACTTCGAATCAATCAACGTAGCTGGCACCAAGAACGTCATAGACGCATGCAAAAAGGCTGGCGTCTCCAAGCTCATCTTCACAAGCTCCCCCAGCGTCGTCTTCGGAACCGAACCTCTCTGCGGCGTTGACGAATCTCAACCGTACCCCGATCGCTACCTTGCACACTACCCAGAAACAAAAGCAGCAGCAGAACGACTCGTCCTCGCCGCCAACGACGAAAGTTTCTCCACCGTCGCCCTCCGCCCCCACCTCATCTGGGGTCCCGGCGATCCTCATTTGATCCCCCGCGTAGTCGATCGTGCCAAAGCAGGAAAACTTAAGATCGTCGGCGACGGATCAAACCTCGTAGACATTACATATGTCGATAATGCCGCGGACGCCCACATCCTCGCCGCCCATGAGCTCTCTCCCAGCTCGCCATGCGCAGGCAGGCCGTACTTCATCTCCCAAGGCGACCCAGTTTCCCTCTGGAGATGGATCAACGAAATCCTCACCCGGCTCGACATCGATCCCATAACTCGCCAGGTCTCGCCACAGATGGCCCAAAACGTCGGCAGAGTTTTCGAGACAGTCTACAAGACCCTCAGCCTCAAATCTGACCCGCCCATGACCCGTTTCGTTGCCAGCCAGCTCGGCAATTCCCACTATTTTGACATATCCGCCGCCAGGCGAGATTTCGGGTATCAACCAACAATTTCCACCCACGAAGGAACCAATCGGCTGATCGAATGGATGAAATCCCGCCGCTAGGTCACCCAAGACTCCCAGAACTGTGAATTTAGATCGACTCGGTTTTCCCAACCCAAAATTCTGCTAAGATTCCAGTTCTCGGGCGGCGTAGACCGGGACCAAGGCGGTCCAACATCCCGAGCGTACCAGCAGAGAACATGCCCGGACCAATCAGTCGATGGCAGTCGCAGATAGAATCGTCATTACCGGCGTTGGCCTAACATCGCCCAACGGTAACTCCCTACCCGAGTTCCGCAAAAATCTCCTCGACGGCGTTTCCGGCGTCTCATCGATGGAAACCCGTTTCATGGGCAAGGTCCACGCAGGAATCTGCGATTTCGATGAACAGCGTCACCAGTCCAAAAAAGAACGCCGTCGCGGAACCCGCGCCGGAGCAATTTCAATCTTCTGTGCCAACGAAGCTGTGATATCCGCTGGCCTCGATCTCGAAAAGTTGGACCGCGCTCGCGTCGGCACCTTCGTTGGAATCACAGAGCACGGAACCGTCGAAACCGAGAACGAGATTGACGCGATAAGACAATACGATTATGACACAAAGTTCTGGTCGCATCACCACAACCCAAGAACGGTGGCAAACAACCCCGCGGGCGAGGTGACGGTCAACATGAAGCTGCCCGGACCGCACTACACGATCGGTGCAGCCTGTGCGGCCGGAAACGCCGGATTAATCCAGGGCGTCCAGATGCTTCGCCTGGCAGAGGTAGATGTGGCGCTCGCTGGCGGCGTGTCAGAGGCGATACACTCGTTCGGCATTTTTGCCAGTTTCGCGAGTCAAGACGCCTTAGCGCAACATAGCGATCCGACCAAAGCGTGCCGTCCTTTTGACAAGGCACGAGACGGAATCGTCGTTTCAGAGGGCGGCTGTTTGTACGTCCTTGAGCGATTGGATGATGCAAAAAAGCGCGGCGCGACGATCATTGCAGAAGTCGCTGGCTACGCGATGAATTCAGACGCCAACGATCCGGTTCTTCCAGACCCGGTTCGGATTGCGGAGTGCATTATGCTAGCGATAGAGCGTGCGGGGATAGAACCCGGCGACGTGAACATCGTCAGCACGCACGCCACAGCGACAGAGATGGGCGACGTACAGGAGACCGCAGCACTAAGACAAGTGTTCGGTGACTTTCCAAATGTCCATGTCAACAATACAAAGAGTTTCATCGGCCACGCCATGGGAGCAGCCGGTGCGTTAGAACTCGCGGGAAACTTAGGGTCGTTTGACGATGGCGTCGTACATGCGACGATCAACCTGGACGATCAAGACCCGCGTTGCGAGGTTCGCAATCTGGTGGCGAACCAACCGCGTGAGATTGGTAAGGTTAACTACATTCTGAACAACTCGTTCGGTATGTTGGGAATAAATTCGGCGGTCATCGTTAGACCCTTCGACGGCTAGCGGGACTCGCCTTGGTGGTACGACGCAACACACGAACGGGTTGAGGACAGCATGGGTGATTTGAACGTCAAGAAGGTTATCTTAGAAATCATTTCGATCGTAGCTCCAGACGCAGACCTAAGCGACGTCAAGACAGACGTCCGGCTGCGGGACCAACTCGAAATGGACTCAATGGACTTCCTGGACATCGTCATGGAGCTTCGAAAGAGATACAAGATCGAAGTCCCCAAGGAAGACTATCAAATGCTTGCCTCCCTCGATAGCTGCGTCGAGTACCTCGCGCCAAAGTTCGCCGCACTCTCGCCAGCCTAACGGCTCGGCCAGCATTCTTCTGGGCTGATGCATTACGACGCGATTATCATCGGCGCAAGCATGTCCGGACTAGCTGCCGGAATCCGCCTCGCTTACTTCGACAAACGCGTCCTCATTCTAGAACGCCACTATGCCTACGGCGGTCTAAACTCCTACTACCGACAGGATGGCCACGAATTCGACGTAGGCTTGCACGCCGTAACGAATTTTTGCGACCCCAATGACCGATCAGCCCCGCTGTCAAAGCTCCTTCGCCAGTTGCGTCTAACAAGAGAGGACTTCGACCTCCGCCCCCAGAGCTACTCACAAATCAAGTTCCCAGGCATCGCCCTCAATTTTTCAAACGACTTCGCATTACTTGAAGAGCAGGTCGCAAGACAGTTTCCAAAATCCGCCGACAACTTCAGAAAATTCGTCGAAGACCTACGCGAATTCAACGACACCGATCTCTCAAAACCGTACGCCTCAGCAAGAAAAACGCTGCAAGACCGCCTGGATGACCCGCTCCTCATTGAAATGCTACTCTGCCCGATCATGTACTACGGCAGCGCCGAACCTCACGACATGGACTTCACGCAATTTGTGACCATGTTCAAGAGTCTCTTCCTCGAAGGATTCGGTAGACCGCCCGAAGGCGTACGAAAAATCATCAAAGCATTAGTGAAAAAGTACCGCGCAGTAGGCGGCCAAATCAAAATGAAATCCGGAGTCGCAAAAATAAACATAGATGCAGACCGCATGCGAGGAGTCACCCTGGATACCGGAGAGACCCTGACCGCCGACAACATTTTCTCCTCCGCAGGATATGTCGAGACGATGGCACTTTGCGGCGATAAAGCAAAGCAACCACCGCCCGAAGAAACCGGCGCAGTCTCCTTCGTTGAGTCAATCGCAGTCCTCGACACCAAACCAAAAGAGCTTGGACACGACGCCACCATCGTATTCTTCAACAACGCCAAGACGTTTACCTACGCCCCCCCAAAAGAACTTGTGGATCTAACAAGCGGCGTAGTGTGCTCTCCCAACAACTACCAAGACCATGACCGCCTTCCAAACGGAATCTTCCGCGTCACATGGCTAGCAAGCCCATCCGCGTGGTCAAAACTCAGCGAATCTGCCTACAAAGATGCGACAGCACAGTGCAACGAACACGTTCTAAAAACACTGAATTCCTACATCCCCAGCGGCACAGAACGCCTAGTCTGTACGGATATGTTCACTCCGCGTACAATCGAGCGATACACAGGGCATCGCAATGGAGCGGTCTACGGCTCACCCACAAAGAGAAGGGATGGCTGCACGCCGATCAAAAACCTGTACATCTGCGGAACCGATCAAGGATTCCTCGGAATCGTAGGTGCGATGTTAAGCGGAATTACGGTAGCGAATCTCCACGTGCTTTCAAAAGCGTAGGATCATCAGGCGACATGGCACGCGATCGACTGGCGGACGCCAAAGACTATTACGACGTCATCGTCATCGGCTCTGGCTTAGCAGGCTTGACCGGCGCAAACAACCTCGCCAAAGCGGGGAGATCCGTACTACTTCTCGAACAACACTACAACTTCGGAGGAATGGCCACCTGGTTCAAGAGACCCGGCGGACACATCTTCGACATCTCGCTCCACGGCTTCCCAGTCGGGATGATAAAGAGCTGCCGAAAATACTGGACAAGAGAAATCGCCGACTCAATCGTCCAGCTTAAAGGCGTCCGGTTCGACAACCCCCAGTTCTCACTTCAAACGACTTTCGACCGAGTAGATTTCACCAATAAGCTAGTAGATCACTTCGGAATCGAAAAACAGACCGTCGAAGATTTCTTCAACGCATCTCGCGCGATGGACTTCTACGACGACCAAGCAATGACCACCAGAGAGCTATTCCAAAAATTCTTCCCTGGCAGGTCCGACGTAGTCCGCTTCCTCATGGAACCAATCGCCTACGCCAACGGCTCCACCCTCGACGACCCGGCCATCACCTACGGCATCGTCTTCTCAAATTTCATGAGCAAAGGCGTCTACATTTTCCAAGGTGGCACCGACAAACTCATCAGAATGATGAAAACAGAGCTGAAGGTAAATGGAGTAGACCTCCGCCACAGCATCTGCGTCGACAAAATCTGCACAGAGGATGGCCAAGTAACCGGCGTAGTAGCGAACGGAACAAAAATCGCCTGCGGAGCAGTCCTCTCCAACGCCAATCTAAAAACTACCATCGAAAAAATGGTAGGCCCCGAAAAGTTCGACGACGCCTTCATCAAAGAAGCGAAAGCGGTCCGCCTGAACAACAGCAGCTGCCAAGTTTACATGGGCATCAAGAAGGGCGAAACCCTCGATAACATAGGCGACTTACTCTTCACCTCCGTCGATCCCGAGTTCGACTCAACCCGCCTCTGCGCCAAAGACGTCACCAGTCGAACCTTCTCAATGTATTATCCCGACATCCGTCCCGGATCAGACCGCTACGCAATCGTCTCCTCAACAAACGCCAACTGGTCAGACTGGGCAACCCTCTCCGAACAAGACTACGAAAAAGAAAAACAACACCTCATCAAGACGACACTCGACGCCCTGGAAAAATACATCCCCGGCGTCCGCCAAAAAATTGACCACGTAGAAGCTTCAACCCCAAAAACCTTCGAGCACTACACCATGCAAGCCCAAGGCGCAACTTTTGGCACAAAGTTCGAAGGATTGCAAGTCAGCATGGACCTCCCCAAACAGATTGAAGGCTTGTTCCACGCGGGCAGCGTCGGCATCATCATGTCCGGATGGCTCGGCGCAATTAACTACGGCGTCATCGTCGCCAACGAGGTAGACAGCTTCATGCTCACAAAGCTCCAATCCCAACAGCAGGCAGCCTCATGACCGACACCATCTCACTCCTGGAGAAAATCCCTCACCGCGCCCCCTTTCGTTTCGTCGATGAAATCGTCGAAATAGAGGACTCGCGCATCCTGACAAACTACTTCGCAAACCCAGACGCCGACTTCTTCAAAGGCCACTACCCCGGCAACCCCATAATGCCCGGCGTCCTGATCAGCGAAGCATGCTTCCAATCCGGCGCACTACTAATGGCCCATCGCCAAAAAGAAAAATCCGCCGCCCATTCCGTCCCCGTATTAACAAGAATCCAGGACGCCCGCTTCAAAAACATCGTAAAACCAGGCCAAACCCTATCGATAGAGGTAACTCTAGACGAGCAGTTAGACACCGCCGCCTACATGACCGCCCGAGTAACTTGCGAAGGCAAGAGCGTCCTCCGCGTATCGTTCTGTTGCATGCTCGCCGAAGGAACGGAGTAGAAACCAATGATCCTCTCCGACCTATCCGGCAAAACGTACTTAGTCGTGGGCATCGCCAACAAGAAAAGCGTCGCCTTCCGAATCGCCAAGCTCTTGATTGAAGAAGGCGCAACCGTCATCTGCAGCGTCCGCTCAAAAGATAGAGCAGAATCCGTCGCCAAGCTCCTCCCCAACTGTCAAATAGAAGTCTGCGACGTAGAACACGACAACCAGATTAAGAACCTGGCGAACCGCATCGGCGAAAAACACCCCGCCGTCCACGGCATCGTCCACAGCGTCGCCTTCGCCAGCTACGAATCCTTCTCCGGCAAATTCGAAGAAGTCTCCCGCAAAGATTTCCTCCAATGCGTCTCTGTTAGCTGCTACTCCCTAATCGCCATCGCCAATGCAATGAAACCCCACTTAGACGACAAAGCAAGCGTCGTAACAATCTCAATCTCAACAACACGAATGGCCGTCGAGTCCTACGGATACATGGCCCCAGCAAAAGCAGCTCTGGATTCAGCAATCGCCTTCCTCGCCAAAGCGTTCAGTCGCGATTCTGAAGTAAGATTCAACGGTGTAAACGCAGGTTTGCTAAAAACAAGCGCCTCCGCCGGAATCCCAGGCTACGCAGACAGCTACATGTACGCCGAACAGGTCATCCCCAGAAAACGAGGTCTAGAAACAGACGAAGTCGCCAACACCGCACTCTTTCTGCTAAGCAACCGATCAAGCGGAATAAACGCTCAAGGATTGGTAGTAGACGCCGGCATGAGCATCAACTATTTCGACAACGACCTAGTCAAGCACACCCTCCAAGGCGTCTGGCCAACCGAAAACAGATGACACTCTACCCCGTCCTGATAGAAATCCCCCACGCCCCAGACGAAAAGCCCCCCGAGCGCATGATAAAACAGCGCGAATACGCCCGCCGCGCATTGCGTAACTGCGCAAAGCTAACCGGCGCACCAGAAGATGGCTGGACCCAGGCAGAAGGCGGCGCACCCTTACCAAACGGCGAGTACTTCTGGTCAATCTCCCACACCAGAGGCCTAGCCGCAGCAGTAATCGCAAAAACCCCAATAGGAATAGACGTAGAAAGAATCAAAGAGCGCCGCCAGGATTTGTTCGACGAAATAGGCACGGAAGGGGAGTGGCAACTATTAGGCGGAAAAACCTGGCCAAACTTCTTCAAACTATGGACCGCCAAAGAAGCAACAGTAAAAGCAAACTCAAAAGGCATCGCCCACATCGCCGACTGCAAACTGATTCAGCTATCGCAAGACAACGAACCATTCACCCCGTCATCGCTCCAACCCACCGTCCCCAAAACCGCAACAATCCTCTACCAAACAAAAAACTGGACTATCCACCACCACATCAACCGAACCGACACCCACATCGCCGCCCTAGCAACAACTGAGACCTCCCCAGTATGCTGGAATTCACAAAATAGCGTCGAATAGCAGAAACGCGGGGTGGCATGGTCCACGCTTGCGTGGCC
>JAJDDZ010000063.1 GCA_029260025.1 Phycisphaerae bacterium
CTCATAACCCGGAGGTCACAGGTTCGAGTCCTGTCCCCGCTATAGAGGTAAATCGCCGATGCGCAAGAGATTATGCGTTCCCGTCATGGCGACGGGGCGGCAGTCACTAGGGCAAAACCGGGTCAATTGACCCGGAACCACTTGGGGGCCGCCAAAGGTCGCAACAAGACCGTTCTACCGTTTCTCAACTCAAGCACCACAAATCAAGCGGACGCGCCGACGTTTTGATCGCTCTTCGGCGACACTACTTAGGTAAGCATGGCACATCCGACGCGCGATACGCCTACGACAAGCTTGTTGCCGAGTGGCTTGCCGCAGGAAGACGCACACCATCCACATCGAGCAGAATTATGGTCGTCGAGTTGTTGGCAAGGTATCTGAGGTTCGCCATAGAGTACTATCGCAAGCCCGATGAGAAGCAGAACCATGAGATCGCTGATCTACGCACCGTGTCGGATCGCGTCCGGGCTCTGTACGGGTGTGAACCCGCTGACGAGTTTGGACCCAAGTCATTGAAGGCAGTTCGAGCAGGGATGATCCAAGCAGGCTGGTCTCGTAAGTCGATCACCAAACAAGTCGGACGGATCAGACGCACCTTCAAGTGGTGTACGGAGGAGGAATTGATTCCGGCCACTAGCTGAGCAACGCGAGTTCGGATTCAATGGACGCCGTTCCCCAGAGCGGGTTATCGCGTGACATCGGACGTATCTACTTGCGAATCTCGGCGTCGATCCTTGGGCGTCCCGGTTTCCCAACGAAGAAAGGATCGAAAAAAAACGCAAATCTTCTGTATCGAGCCCATGCTCCGCTCCCGGACCCTCCAACTTAATTAGGTATGTGAACCGCCACGAGCGTGGCGCCAGCTGAAAAGGCGTCTATCGCTGAGGACTGCGGAAACGCCCGAAACAGCGGCTTCTTGCCCGGGCGAGGTTCTCAGGAAGAACAGATGATCATCCCGCACGTAGCTATAGAATTCGGCGCGCTGTCCACATCAACATCCTGCTCTTTCATGCGCAAGTCCTCGAGCGTCGGGCTGTTGCGGGAAATATTGACGTCCGGAGGCTCCACTGATCCCAAGGTGTGGAGCACTCCAGACGTCAGTCGCATTGCGGGCGTACATTGCCGTCGGGTTTCGAAGCTAAAGCAAATCGAATCCGCCGCTATTGGGAAATTGTGTAGGCCGCCTCCTGCGCCTTCGCAATCCGCGAATGAATATCCGCCAGGTGTGCCGAGGTGTAGCTGTCTGGGTTTACCTTGGCGGCGTCGCCGACCATTGTGTCGATACGACGGAGCTCCTGAGCAGCAACTGTGGCTACGGTTCGCAAAGACGCGCTACGAGCGCTCTTTATAAGCGCGAGGTCGACAAGCCGCTGCACATGCTCTTGCTGGAGATTACGCCGGAAGCCCGTGATCATCGGAGACTGCGCCGTATAGGTTCCCTTCTTCGGCTGCGCACACTCGCCCCAAGCGGCGTCGGTGACAGTCGTCACAAGTTCCGCGAGCGTTAGTGCGTCACCAGAGTCTGCTGCACGGAACTCATTATCGTAAACACGACGGAGCTTCGTTGGGTTAATCAGTAGCGAGAGCGCGGTCGCCTGAACTCCACCGACAAAATCGTTCACTGGGAAGTTCGGATCGATCGTGAAGTTGCGCAAGCCCTCTGGATCCCACCAGTAATCGCGGCTGAGATGTCGGAGGATTTCTGGTGTGATGCCGAACGCGTCATCCTCGAACGAGTTTTCAAGGATGAGCTGGAGCGCAGCGCGTTGCTTCGCACCGGGAACCTCAGCGATCGGTACCTTCTGACCCTCATCGCCCTTAAAGTTGTTGTTAATGTATGAGCCACCGATCCAGACCGAAGCCACGAACAAGGAGCTGACGTGTGTCGCGTTGATCATGTTGAACCGTTGCCTCGCCTTACTCCACGGTTCACCCTCTTTGACCTGGTTCATAAGCAGCGACGCCCGCAGCTTCTTGGCGATTCCGAGGCGTTCCTTGGCAAAATTCAGGCTGTCAGCCCCAAGATCCCAGGTGTTGTTGCGTGGATCACCGCCGAAGAAGATGGCCATCTGACTGACAAACAGATGACCGGGTTCATTGACTTTTGCGAGTACGCCCTTCATTTGGTCTTCCGGTCCGTACCCGTAGGCGATCGCCCACTTGTCATACACCCCGACGCCATCTGTCACGTATGGTCCCTGCACTTCGCCGATCTCGTGGTTGATGTTTGGCGCGACGTAGTCCATGACAGACGCGACCATCGGACCTGCAAAGCCGGGGGTGTTAATCTCCTTGAGTGACTTGTGCGACGATGCGGCCATGTTGTGCTGTAGGCCGAGGCAGTGTCCGACCTCGTGCGCCGAAATGTACCGGATCATTGGGCCAATATAGTTTTCCGGAAGCCCGTCTAGCAAGTCTACTGTCCCTGCGTCGAGTAATCCTGCGGTGAATGCAGCATCGGCGAGGCCAATCTCCAATGAGACTCGGTTGCCGATCTTGCAAGAATGGTTCATCGCGTTTGTTGATCCAGGGTGGAACCACTGATCGTCGGCGGCTGCGAAGGGGGCAGCGGTCTTGGTAGCGCGGGCAGATTCGTTGCTGGCGGTTGCTATTTGTTGCTGGGGTGAGGCTAACCGGATGCGTGGATCCCAGTTTGGGTGAGAGGCGAACCACTCAAGGGTCTCGGGTCCGAATGTCTCAGATGCTATATCTTCGGTGGCGCGTTCGTACATGCCTCGGATAGATCGGGTTAGTCCTTGGTGCCAAACGACGTCAGCGTCGAGGATCTCCCCGGTGAGTGGGTTGGTCCTGCTGGGTCCAATAGCGTAGCGCTGATCACTCGCGTTCCAACGGAAGAAGTTGTAGCGTGCATCTTCCGGGTCCTTGTCCATGTGTGAGCCGCTGGCTGCGTCCTGCTGGTATACGACGACAGCTTGATCGATCCCGATCTCCCGAAACGCGCTATTCCATAGCGAAATGCCTTCGCGAACGTACCGGCGGAAGCGAATCGGCGTCGTGTGTTCGATGTACCAGGTGATGGGTTGTTTGGGAGGGCTGACGCTCAACTCCGCGTCTGCCTTCTCGACGTGCCACCGACTGATATAGCGGGACGTCACATCATCTGTTGAGGTACGGGCGTAATCGCGATGATAGTCATAGAAGTAGCCCACGCGCGGATCAGCTTTCCGCGGTTCATAGCCGTCGGTTCCCTCGAGCTTGCTGAACGACTGAGTCACACGGATTAGGTTGCCGCTGGATTCTGGGAACTCGTATTCGAAAATCACGTTCTTGGGGAATGCTTTCGCTTTGGTGAGTGTGGATAGGTCGGGGCGGACTTTCTCCTTGGATCCGAAGAACTTTGCGACCTGTTCGGTACCGAGGGCACCTAGGTCGATGACGGGGCGCCCTCCCGGGGCCATCGAAAGGATAGGTACGGTTGCAAGAACCTTCCCGGAGTAGAGATGTTTGACAGAGTCTTTGGCCTGTTGGTCACCCTCAGTTCGCACGGAAAGGTCTGGCGCGATTAGGGCGATCTTCTTATTGATCTTACGCCACTTTATG
>JAJDDZ010000064.1 GCA_029260025.1 Phycisphaerae bacterium
AGTTCTTGACGCAAGGGCTTGCGGTCGTTTCTTCTGATTTTCGTGATGGTCTGGATGCCTACGACGACGAGACGTACGCTGAGGCGGCTGCTCGTATGGGGGCGCTGACGGGGAGTGATGATCCGTTTATTTCGACGAATGCTGCTGTCTATGAGATCAAGGCGATGGTTGCGATGGATCAGATGGTTGAGGCTGGTGGGAAGATTTCGGCGTTGATGTCTGATGGGGGTCGGGTTGCGAGTTTTTCTTATTTCGGAGCTGAGATCAGTTTCTTGCGGGGGTATTGTCACTTGGCGGACCTTCGATATCAGGATGCTGCGAATTCCCTTCAGGCTTTTTTGTTGGAGTATTCTGATGCGCCGATGCGACTGAAGATTGCGGCGGAGCAAATCCTTGCCGAGCTTGCGAATCGGAGTTCTGCGAAGATGACGGATGTTGTTGATTTGATGCAGTATTCGCAGCGGCGATTGAAGAATGCGGACGGTGGCGAGATCGTTCAGTCGCGGCAGAAACGCATTCTCGATTTGCTTGATGAAATGATCGAGGAAGAGGAGGAGAAGGAGAAGCAGCAGTGCGACAATCCTCAGCAGAGCGGTGGCGGTCAGCAGCCGCAACCTCAGCCGGGTGGTCAGTCTGGAAAGCCGACTCCGAGTAATCCTATGGAGGACTCCTCGCTTCCTGGTGGGAACCCGAGTGAGGGGAATCTTCGTGAGATGCGGCGGGCGAATCCTGGCGAGATGTGGGGGGAGATGCCTCCGGGTGAGCGTCAGCGGATTTTGCAGGCGCTTCGTGAGAGCTTTCCGAGTCGGTATCGGAAACTGGTCGAGCAATATTACGAAGAGCTGGCCAAGAAGCCTTAGGTTGATGAGGTTGAAAGTATTGTATTTCTAATGACAATTCGCGGGAGTTTACTCATTGCGAAACTCGTTCGCTTTCATGTCTTGCTCTTGATTGTAGCCGGTTTGGTTGCGTCTGCTGCACGGGTAGTGGTTGCGCAGGATTCTGCCGTGGTGGCTGGGGTGCCCGTGACAATTGAGAAGATCGATGGGACGGTTGTCGAGGGGCGATGGGGCGGCGGCGAGAGTGGTGACGCGGTTAAGGTTGAAACGAGCGCGGGAGTTCAGGAACTTCGGTTGGATGATCTTGCCCGTGTTGTTTTTTCGAGGACTGCGGGGATACCAGCGACTGGCGGAACTTTTTTTCATCTTGCTGATGGTGGTCTGCTTGTGGGGAATCTTCTTGGTAGTGAAGGGGATTCGCTCGTTGGTCGGACCTCGCTCGGCGAATCCACGTATCTTGCTTTTGAGCGACTTGCCGGTGTAGAGTTGGCGCGTCGTGATGAGTTTCCTGAGGCTGCGAGGCGTTTTGCGGCGTCGCTTTCTGATCGTCTTGCTGCTAAGGACGTTCTTATTACGCGCGACACGGATGATGACGTGACGACGGTTCGGGGTCGGGTGGTGTCGCTTGATCCGGTGACCGGGAAGTTTGCGCTCGGTGGGAGCGTACGGTCGTTTCAAACTGAGAAAATCTTCGGTCTTGTTTTTGCGGCGGGTTCGAGTCGGGGGGAGCGGTATCCGGCGACTCTGCGTTTACGAGATGGTACGGAAGTTTCGGGGGCGATTGAGCGTGCGACGCGAGACAGGATTTCTTTCACGACTTCGCTTGGGTCTTCAACGGAGGTGCGACTTGATCGTGTCTTGGAGATCGTGGTTCATAGTCCTCGCCTAGTTTACGTTACGGATCTATCGATCCAAAGCGAATCAAGCGAGGGGCGACTGCATCCTGGATGGAGCGTCGGGGTTGATCGTAATGTTTCTGGCGGAGTGCTAGCGATTGCGGGACGAGAATTCGAGCGCGGTCTTGGGATGCATAGCAAGGGCGAGGTTCGGTACTCGCTTGACGGGGCTTACGAACTATTTGTTGCGACGATTGGTTTGGATGACGCGGTGAGGCCACGCGGTAGCGTTGTTTTTCGCGTTGTCGGGGATGGACGTGAGTTATTCAATTCTGGTTTGGTGTCGGGGACGGATGAGCCTGGTGACGTTCGGATTGATGTTCGCGAGGTAAAGCGGTTGACGCTTCTTGTTGATTATGGTGACGAGCTTGATCTTTCGGATTATGCGGATTGGGGAGATGCTCGTTTGATCAAACCTAAGGAAGGGCGATAATCGCTTTGACGCTACTGGTGGATACCTACCGAGCCGCGGGAAGTGCTCTGTCTTTCTTAGCGTTTGCCTGTCTTACGGTAGTCGCCGCTGGCGGATTGCTTGCGGCGGACAAGGAGACGCAGGTCGATGTTGTTGCGCTGGATCAGATGCGTCGTATCGAGATGGTCGAGCGGATTATTCCTGCGAGTGTATGTGTCTACGACGGAAACAAGCGCGGCGGGGGGTCGGGGGTTTTGATCGATTCCGGGGGTTATGGGGTTACGAACTATCATGTTGTGGCGAAAATGTTGGGCGAGCGGCGCGGGTGGGGCGGACTCGGCGACGGTCAGTTTTACGAAATGGAAGTCTTGGGGATTGATCCAACGGGCGACCTGGCAGCCTTTCGTTTGCTTGATGAGCAGCGTTTTCCGAGCGTGCCATTGGGGGACTCGGCGGCTGTTCGCGTTGGGGACCCCGTTGTCGTTTTGGGCGATCCATTTGTTCTTAGCGAAGACAACATGCCGACGGTTACGGCGGGGATCATAACGGGTGTGCATCGGTATCAGGGGGGTAGTGGTGGGAACCTTATTTATTCTGATTGTTTGCAGACTGACGCTTCGATCAATCCTGGGAATAGTGGCGGTCCGCTTTTTAACGAGCGTGGTGAGGTCATCGGAATTAACGGGCGGATCTCTGTTGGTGAGCGTGGACGCTTTAACGTTGGTCATGGATATGCGATTTCGTCGAATCAGGTTCGACGATTCGTGCCTGCGCTTCGTGCGGGACTTCTGGCGAGGCACGGGAGTTTGCACGCCACTGTGAAGCAGAAAAAGAGCGGCGCTGTGGTGTTTGATGAGGTTGGGTTTCAATCGCCGGCGCGCGAGGCTGGGATTCGGGCGGGGGATCGACTGGTTTCGCTTGACGGCGTTGAGATTCGTTCGGCGAATCATTTTATCAGCATGATGGGGACTTATCCGGAAGATTGGCCTGTGACGGTGGCTGTTCGCAGGGGCTTGGAGCGGGTCGAGGAAGTGATTCGTCTGATGCCGGTTGATCCGAATATTCGCTTTGAGTACCTGGCGGATCGCGGGGCGAATGTTCGGCAGATCGAGCGCGTGCTGGGCGGATTCGATGACGCAACATTTGGCAAGAGACAAGTTGATTCGGCGGCGACGGGTTTTGCGTGGGATGTTGTCCTGCGAGGTGACGCCGTTCTTAATGCTGATCATGCTGAAACGACGCGTTACCGCCTTGTCCATAAGGGAAAATCGTCCGCGCATTTTGAGATAGTCACCGAATCTGGTCGTGAGACGCTAGTTACGTTCGATGATGTATGGGCGGAAAAACCAGATGGTGAGATGCTTTTGCCTCAGCGACGGTTGGTGTTCAATGCGCTGTACTACCTTCAGAAGCTGCTCATTGCGCGGGGTGATGAGCGAAACATTGACGCGATCGCGCATGTTGGCGGAGATGCGCCGTTTGTTTCCTCTTTGGTGGGGGCAGGGCGCGAGACACCAGCGCCTCCGTGGGAGGTTTTGTCTTGGGATTCTGCGGGCGGTGTTACGATCAAGATTTCGTTTGATCCGGTTACTGGTTTTGCGCGTCGAGTTCGGGCGATCGATCTTTCCTCGAATCAACAGGTTTCGATTGAGCTTGTTGGTCATCAGCAATATGGCGATTTGATATGGGCTCGGACGTATGATGTTCGGGGGTCGGGTTATCGTTTTTCTATTGATGTGCTTTCTGTGGGACGTCTACCATGATTTGGTGGCGCGGGACTATTTTTCTCGCTCTCGTTTCTTGGCTTGCCTGGGGCGGTGGCGCTCTTGGGCAGGGGGGATTTGAGCGAGCGATTTCTTCTGCGCTTCCTCGTTCGGTTAAGCTCTACGGTCTCAAAGTGGGTCAGCAGGTTGGGTATGGGACCGGTACGATCGTGTCTGCGGATGGGCACGTTATTACAGTCTACACATTGCTTCTTGAGTCGAACAAGCTTCGTGTCGTGACGGCGGATGGAACTCGGTATCACGGGAAGTTGGTTACGTTTGATCGAGAGAAGCAACTTGCGCTGATTAGGATGACGACGGTGATGGAGGGGGATTCTGCCGTTGGGGCCTTGCCTTTTTTTGATATTGGCTGTGCGGAGGGGGCGCCTCCCTATGGGGCGTCGTGCGAGCCGGAGCTGTTGCCTGGTGATTGGGTGGTGGCTGCGGGGAATCCTTTCAAGATTGCCGAAGGTGCAGAACCGGCGTCGGTTGCACACGGCGTCTATTCCGCGCGCACGCGACTCGACGCTCGTCGCAAGGTTAAGGAGTTTTCTTATCACGGAGACGTCTTGGTTATCGATGCGGTTACGAGCAATCCGGGAGCTCCGGGGAGTCCGCTCGTAAATCTTGACGGAGAGCTTGTTGGCGTGATAGGGCGTTTGGTTGTTTCAAACCTTACTCATACGAAATTCAACTATGCGATTCCTCGTGATGTGCTTCGCTCTTTCTTGTTAAAGGCGCTGAAGCTGGGGGATGCGGGAGCGATCGTAGAGGGTGAAGCACGGTCAAAGCTTGGGAGTGATTTCTCGGCGGTTGATGCGGGGATTCGTATTGCTCGAACGGGGTACATGCGGTTGCCGCCGTTTGTTGAGCGGGTGCGTCGTGGTTCGCCTGCGGCGAAAGCCGGCGTTCGCAGGGATGACCTCATCCTTTCGGTGAACGGACACAGTGTGCCGGACCTGGTTAGTTATGACAAACGCATGGGTCGAATTGGATCGGATGAGCCGGTTGATCTTGTGATACAACGGAAGAAGCGTGTGATTACGGTTCGCATTTTGCCGGGCGACGAAGCGAAGAAACCTTAGTCTGATGATGATCTACAAGCGCAAACTGAGTTGGAAGGATCTGGCGATCGGTGTGGTCTTTTGGGGTTGCCTTCTGGCTGGGTCTGTTCTTGCGCAGGATTCTTACGAGCTTCGGCGCAGTCAGCAGGAGCGATTTCGTTCTGTGGCGGCGAAGTTGCGACCCTCTTTGGTTCGTATCGAGACAGTAGGCGGGGTTCAGCCACTTGGAACTGGTACGACTGATACTCTCCCGATTTCGCCTGAAGAGGGGCGTGGGGATTCGCCACGCAGAACGCAGACGCCGTTTCGCGACGCTGTTGGATCGCGTTTTAAGATTGCGGATGGGCCTACGACGGGAGTTGTCTATTCTGAGGATGGTTACATCCTGACGAGCAGTTTTAATTTCGTTGTTGAGCCCTCGATCATAACAGCGACCCTTTTTGATGGTCGGCGATTTGTGGCAGAGCTTGTGGCGCGGGATCAGGTTCGCAAACTTGCACTTTTGAAGATCGATGCGAATGATCTATCGGTTCCTCGTTGGCAGGAGCGGTCGGAACTTCGTGTTGGTCAATGGGCGATTGCTTTGGGTCTTGGTTTTGGCGGGGAAGATGCATCTGTGACGGTTGGCGTATTGAGCGCGTACAACCGGATGATGGGTAACGCGATTCAGACTGACGCGAAACTTAACCCGGCGAATTACGGTGGGCCTCTGTGCGATATTGATGGGCGGGTTCTTGGGATTTGCGTTCCGATGGCGCAGCGCCCTGGCGAGCTTTCTGGGGTTGAGTTTTATGATTCGGGGGTAGGGTTCGCGGTTCCCAAAGACCGTGTTGATTTGATTGCATCGCAACTTAGGGAGGGGAAGTCGTTTTATCGTGGTTGGCTTGGTGTCGTGCTTGATCCGAGTGTGCGCGATGCGGCGGTTATTTTGAACATTGCTGACCCGTCTCCGGTGCTTGATGCTGGGATTGTTCCTGGTGATCGGATTGTGAAAGCTGCGGGGAAGGAGATTCGCCACTTTGGACATCTCGTTAAGACACTCTACATGATTCCGGCGGGTGATCCTGTTCGACTGGAACTGGAGCGCGATGGGGCGATGTTTGGTGCGGAGATTAAGCTTGCTCGTAACATCGAACTGGGACCTCTTCCGAACTTAGCGGAACCCTTCGATCCGACCGAGCCATTGCCCGACGTAGAGGATGGAGAAACTGAAGGTCCACCAGAAGACGACGGGTAGGGTCGCGTTTCGATTGCTATTTTTGGTCTGGGACTACTTCCAATACTGCGTGCGGAGATCGTTCGGGTAGAATCTTGTAGAGGATCACGAAGTATCCGATCGCTGCTGCGAAGAGGGCGACGCTCACACCTTGCGAGACTGTTAATCCACCAACGTCGTGGGGATTGTCTGCCCGGATCAATTCTAAGATTGTTCTTTGGATGGGGTACATGAGTATGAGTAGTCCGATGACTATGCCGTGTCGCTTGCGGCGGTAGAACGCGGCAGAAAGGACGGCTGAGAGCAGGAAAGCCTGCATCGAGGAGTATAGCTGTGTTGGGTGGACGTAAGACGAGGTTGATGCGGCGGCGAGGTCCTGCAACTCTGTGAGCGATGTCCCTCTTGTGGGAGTTCTACGTGATGGGAACTGCATCGCCGCTTGCGACATATAGATCTTTGGTCGATGGGGTTTGAAGGCTTCTCGGACCCGCTTGACTTGTTTTGCTAAGGCTTTCGTATTTTCGCTATCGGGATCAATTGCCTTGGCTGCCTTGTAGGCGTCGGCGGTGTCTTGAAAATCTCGTATTGGTCCCTCTCGTTTTTCGATTGGCATGGCTAGTTCTGCGCCGGGAATCAACATCGGGGCAAGAATGTCTGGACCCGTTACCAGAAGCTCGCGGGGGACTGTTATTTTTCGATCCTCCCAGTGGCGGACGTGTGCGGAGCTTCCGTAGGGGAATTGGACCGCCCATTCGTGAGCTGCGTGGTTCGTGTGCGTGTCACCGCTGGCTGCTCCGACTGCGCATAGCCCGCCGAAGCAGCATCCATTGAAATAACATCCAAGGCGACCGAAGGCTAGTCCCCAGAGGCAGCTTGGCGCTAAGATGTCCAGGTAGAGACGGAGGGAGATCTTGGTCCATGCGCAATACCCTGCTACCGCGACGACTGCGCCCAAGAAGCCGCCGAGGAACTCCAGGCCGCCACTGGTGATGTCTATGATGGCGATGAATTTGTTGCTTGCGGTCGCAAATTGGGGGTTCCAATAGTGGATGACGTAGAATATGCGTGCCCCGCCGACGCCGAATAGAAGGCATAGAAAGGAAATGTCGAGAACGCGGTCTGCGTTTGCCTTGACGCGGGTTGCTCGGCGCATTGCGAACCAGACGGCGGAGAGAAAGCCGACCATCATACAGAACCCGTACGTCTTAATGCTGAGTCCGCCGAAGAGCGTGATTAGTTCTGGATGCATTGGCCGTCCTTGCTTGTGCGCGTGTCTTGTCAGTCCGCTTGGCTGACCCGCTTGTGTCCGTGTCGATCCTACCGGGAAGCGGTTGTAGCGTCCACGGCCAGGTTGTCTATCAGTCGGGTTTTGCCGATTTTGACCGCTACGCAGATTCTTGCGAGTCCATGAATTTCTTCGAGGGGTTTTAGTGTTTCGGGGTGGACTGCCTCTATGTAGTCGATTGCGCAGGGGCCTGTTTCTTCAATGGTTGTTCGTATCTCACCGATGATTTTCACCACGGATGTCTCGCCTTTTTCGACGTTTCTCTGGGCGGAAAAAAGCGCCCTGGATATTGAGGTTGCCTGGTGGCGCTGTGATCTTGAGAGGTAGATATTGCGACTTGAGAGAGCAAGTCCGTCGGTTTCTCGAACGATAGGGCAGCCTATGACTTCTATCGGAAAGTTGAGGTCGTTGACCATTCGTTTGACGACGATTAGCTGTTGATAGTCCTTTTCTCCGAAGTAGGCGGCGTCGGCGGGGATGATTTGAAAGAGTTTTGCGACTACAGTGGTTACTCCGTCGAAGTGTCCGGGGCGGTCTTTGCCGCATAGTCCGTCCGTTAGGGCTGTGACATGGACGGACGTTTGTGTCCCTTCGGGGTACATCGTATCGGCGGTGGGCGTGAAAACGATATCTACGCCTTCGGCGAGGCAGGCGGCGAGGTCAGCTTCTAGCGGTTTGGGGTAGGCGGCGAGGTCTTCTTCGGGGCTGAACTGGGTGGGGTTTACGAAGATCGTAACTATGACGCGATCACTGTTCGCTCTTGCAGCCCGAATGAGGGATAGGTGCCCCTCGTGGAGGGCTCCCATCGTAGGAACCAAGCCTACTCGGAGGCCCTTCGCCTGCCTGTCTCGGATGGACTTCCGACAGGCCTTTATTTCTTCGATAATTTGCACAATAACGGCTCTTGCTCAGATTCTTTCGCACCTGCTTTTCGGACGATGGCCGATTATACTCGTTATGGCAATTGGCGGAGGCTGATTGGGTCGAAAGTCGTGCCACAGCCTAACCAGCGGGTGCGACGTGTGTCTAAATGTCAGGATGGGTCGATTTGGAGACTGATCAGGCAAAAACCGAATCTGCCCAGATCGCTCTGGTGACCCGGGCAGCCGATGGCGACGCTGAGGCGTTTGGGCAGCTTGTCCGGGTGTATCAGCGGCGGGCGGTGTCTGTCGCTTATCGGCTTTTGGGGAACGCTGAGGATGCCAGCGATGTTGCTCAAGACGCGTTTGTTCGAGCGTTCAAGAGCCTGGATCAGCTTGCGGATGCGAGTCGGTTTGGTCCTTGGTTGATGCGGATTGTTAGCAATCTGTCGCTTAACTACCGGCGGTCTCGTGCGACGAGATCTGCGACGTCGTTGGATGATGGGGTTGAGGCTGTTGCTGAGATTCGAAATCCGACGACGGGATTGAAGCTGGTGACTGACGGAGGTGAAGCTGGCGGATTGCCGGTGGAGCTTCAGTCGGCCATCAGCCTGGCAATGGAGCAGCTGCCCGAGCAGCAGAGGTTGACGTTGATCTTGTTTAGCGTCGAAGGAATGCCTCAAAAAGAGGTGGCAGAGATTCTTGAGTGTACGGTTGAGCTGGTAAAATGGAACGTGTTTCAGGCACGGAAAAAGCTGAAGGACTTATTGGCGGACTACGTTTGATGATCGACGAAACCTACAACCCAACCGACCCGGAATTTCTCGCGAGTCGCGCTCTTGATGAGCAGCTGACCGACGAGGAGCAGGCGGTGCTTGACCGAGCACTCTCTGAGTCGCCGACGCTTTGCGCTGAGGTTCGGCGACTTCGCGAGACTTCTGCGATTGTTTCACGATTGGCGAAGGATTCGGTCGAAATCGATTGGGCGATGCATGCGAAGTTGATCGGCGCTGAACTGTGTGGTGATATGGCAGAAGTCCATGCGGTTGATGGGTTGCTGGATTCGTGGGGGAGGCGCCAGGTTCCGCTTGATGAGGAGGCGTTTACTGCATCGGTGCTCGGTCGGATCGCGCCCGCGTCGTCGAAACGCGGGGGGCGGGTCTCTCGGGTGATTTTCCGCATCGGTGGGCCACTTGTGGCGGCGGCGGTCATTGCGCTCGCTGTGACGCTGCGGTCTGTACCGAGCGGTGCGCCGATTGTGATACCTGTTGCGGTGGATGCGGTTTCCGTAGTGTCGATCGGTCCTTGTTTTGCGATGTTGGAAGAGGCGGACATTTCTCATGATGCGCCGCGAGCGGTTGTTTCGTTTTCCCGTATCCAGACGCCTGCTTCTGCATCTGCTGTGGGGCGTTCGAGTTTTCGATTTGTTTCTTTCGGTGTTTCGCCGGAAGTAGACGCCTCTGATGAAAGTTCACCGCTATGACTGTTGGCGGGGCGTGCGTACGAATGCGGACGGCGGGCATTCTAAGAGAGGTACGGGGGAAAGAACGGATGACTTGGAGTTCTTCCATGATGACATTGGGATTGATCTTTCAGATGGCTGCGATCGCTATTCCTGCGCAAGCGGTTGGTCTACTTCAGACGCGCGAGCTGGTTGAGCAGGCGCTCGATGAGACTACGAAGATTACGCTTTTGGACATTACGTTGGGCGAAGCGATGTCTGTCGTGACCGATCAGACCGGCGTGCGGATCGTCATGTCGCCCGAGACAATGGCGCTTGTCCCGCAAGGGGGGAGCACCCGCATACACAAGGTGGATATCGCGAATATTCCGTTGCGTGCGGGGTTGATTCAGCTTTTTTCGCCGCTTGGAATGGAGTGTCTTGTTGCGGACGACCATGTTACAGTTGTTCCTAAGTCTGCGATTCGAGAGCTTGGACGCCGTCCCTCCTGGGATGAGCTTGAGACTCTATCTTGGTTGTCTGGGCTGTCGCCGGGTATGAATCCTGAGGCGCTAGCGGGGTTGCGGTCGCGCGTGCAGTTTCAAGTAGAAGCTACGGATGCTTGGGGATCACTCGGCGTGGCGATGCGGAATGTAGGGGCGGGTCCGGGTGATGACGTTTTGACGGCTGCTTGCGAGACGCTCGGTTGGGGTTGGACGCTTTCTGGTCGGTTTGTCGTCGTGTCATCGCTGGAAACTCAGATTCGGCAGCGCCTTTCGAACCGGATTTCGTTGAGCATGTATCACAAGCCACTGTTTGACGTGATGACGGCGATTGGTAATAAGGTTTCGGTTCGCGTTCGGGTAGAGCCGGGTGCTCTGCAACATCTTTCTGTTCAGATTCAGCGTGCTGTTGATCTGGATGTGTTTGAAGAGACGGCGCAGGAGGCGCTGGATAAGTTGGCTGCTTATACTGGGCTTGGGTACTTAATTTCGCCTGATGGAGTGACGTTCTATCGTCCGAACGGTAATGAACAGCAGGTGCAGAAAGTCGCTCCTAATGAGGCTGCCAGGCCAAACACGGTCCGTTTTTCCGATCCTTACGTCGCCAAGATGGTTGTTCCGCTTCCTGATGGCACATCGATGGAATGGTTGATTCGTCTGTCGGAGATGCCCGAAGATCTTCGCGATATGCGGCAGGGGGATATTCAGAAAGGTTTTGACGCCCTGCGTAATACTCGCGATAAGAATTGATTATGCGTCTGTGATTTGATTTTGTTCTCGCCGCGTTTGCAGAACATGTGCTATCATGCTGAGTGTGATTGCGACGATGGCCCATATGATGACGGGTGCGACATAGTGGAAGGTTGGGTTGTCGCAGACGATCTTATCTACTCGGGTCAGAACATCACGCCAGAAGTCCGTCGGATTGTATAGTCGCCAGCTCTTTTTTGGATCGGCGAATCCCCCCTGAATCACGAGAATACTCATGCGGAAAGCGAAGAACGCGAATAGTAGTGTGAAGCTTCCGATTGCGAGACACACACGGCGTCGCAAGCTCATCGGAGACGCGATCACTAGCGCGAATAGAATCACTGTTGGCGTAAAGACCATGAGTCGGGCGCCCGTTCTTAAAAACCCCGCGCCCGGCGGGTCTTCGTTTTGCATGAATAGAAGCGTGTCTTTTTCGCCTTGCGCCCTGGGGATACGCGTCGCTGGCGGTAAATCCATAAAGAACGCTCTGTCGACTTGTTGGAAGAGGTCGTCCGCGGAGGCGTCGAAGAAGTGGACGCTTGCGCTATCATGTGACCAGAAGGACTCGGCAAATAGATAGTCGCCGCATGCGCGGAAAACCGGGGCGAAGCGGGCTTGCAGGTCGAGTTGCGACGACATCAACACGACGTAAAGGATTGTCGTGATGATCGAGAAGCGGATGGCGGCGACTGGGGAATGCAGATCGCTCGCGGATGCGGAGGTTCCAGCAAGGAACTGAAGAAATCTTATTGGCGCGCTACGCCGGGGCATCTGTTAGCCTCTTTCGCTTTCGCGCGGCAGCTCGCGATGCCCAGACTCCCCACATAAAGACGGCGAGTGCGATGAAGGCCCACTGCCACGCGTCGAGGTGCATGAAGTCGAAGATGGCTGGCCAATGTACGGCGGTTAGGAACAGGGAGATGATCCGGACGAGATTTACGGTCATTAGAATCGTTGTGCCAGCAAGTACGGCGAAGAGTCTTGATCCAATCGACGCTGGTGATGCGATGACTGCAGAGATGAAAAGTGCGGTCGGGGCAATTGCGTCGCACCCACGTCCGACTGTTATGGTTCCGGTCGAGCCATCCATCGTATCAATTGCTTTGCCGATAACACGGACATTCTCGTAGCCGACCGCTTGGAGTACTGCTCCGCCTGCCTCAGCTGTTGTGTCGAGATACCAAGGGAAAAACCGCTCGTTAAGCATCACCGTGGTGGTGGCGATGTAGTAGGTGCTCATCAGTGTGACGAAGATCACGATGAATTTCAGGTCGCGTCCATGGGTTTCCATCCATGTTTTTGGTTGCGGACGGGGCTTTGCAGAGGCAGGCTGAGTCTTGCTGGCATCACCAGTAGACGGCTGCGCGCCGACCCTGCTGGGTTTCGGGTCGCTGTCTGAGTTTGTTGAGTTGTCTTTGTTCATTGATGTCCTGCCCGAGTACGACACTAAGATCCGTCGCAGCGATGCATTGTATCCGTGCCGGTCGATGCGATGCAAGGTCGATAACAGTTCGGTAACACAGGGGTTACACGGGGTTTGCTAAGATGGGTTGTTATCGGCGGCGGGTTGGTTCGAAGTCGACGATATGGGGAGGCTATATTTTAGTGTTACGACTACCCAGATGATCAGGGGCACAATCGCCCAACCAGCTGAGGATCCTGACAAAACCCATTCGAGCTTCGTGAGAATCGTTTCGCTGTTTTCCTCGCCCTGCTCAGCGATGTAGGTAGCTGGTACCAGTGCGAGGCGGGCTGCGATGAAAAAATGAATTCCGATGAGACCCCACAGAAGTGCGATTCGCTTGCGTACCCACGGGATTGGGGTTGCGAGTGTAAGGGCGATGAGGAACACGGTTGGCATGTAGGCCATTCTCCGACTGCTTAGCTTGACGTCTCGTTTGAGGCTGTCTTGTCGGTTTCGCAGGCGAACTTGTGTGTCATGAGGTGCGCCTTCTTCGAGTTGGCGAAGGTATTTGATTGTCCATGGC
>JAJDDZ010000065.1 GCA_029260025.1 Phycisphaerae bacterium
CAATCGATCAAAACCATCCGTCGCCGCTCTGTCGATATCGGAAACGAGCGCATCGACGCGCTGTTCAATCCAACTAGCGTCCGGACGCACCACCGTCACGATCGGAAGATCAAAAGCACATGCAAACTCAAAATCTCGCGAATCCCCGCCAGGGACAGCCATAATCGCACCCGTCCCGTAGCCCATCAAAACATAATCCGCAATCCAAATCGGAATCTGCTCGCCGTTCACCGGATTGATCGCGAACGATCCAGTAAAGACGCCCGTCTTGTCCTTGGCGTCGGCAGTCCTGGTTAGATCGCTCTTGCGACGAGTGGCTGCGACGTAGTTATCGACATCACGCCGATGCTCCGCCGTCGTGACTTGATCGACCAGCCCGTGCTCAGGAGCGAGCACCATGTACGTCGCACCAAAAAGAGTGTCGGGTCTCGTTGTGTATACCTTGATGGCATGGGGCGTATGGTCCGGCGAGAGCGAGCCATCGACATCGGCGTCAGAACATACCCACCGACCGTCTTGAACGCTCCACTTATCCGCAAGCGGGAAAACAACCTCAGCCCCGGTGCTCCGACCAACCCAGTTGCGCTGCATCAACTTAACCGGTTCAGGCCAATCCAACCCGTCGAGATCAGACAGCAACCGCTCTGCATAGGAAGGGATTCGCAGCATCCATTGACGAAGCGGACGACGGTAGACCGGGTGCGATCCGCGGTCGCTTCGACCCTCGCTATCGACTTCCTCATTCGACAAAACAGTCCCGAGCGCCGGACACCAGTTGACCGCGATTTCGTCGAGATGGGCAAGACGGTGTCGATCGATCACATCTTGCTTTTCTTCGTCGCAAAGAGATGACCAGTCCCGCGTTTCTCCGTTGTGATCGCTTGGCCTCGCGTTAAGTCCGGCATCGAGAACAAGCGCCCCCGAATCCAGCTCGGAGACGAATTCACTGATCGGACGCGCTCGACCGATTACCGCAGCCCCGTCGGGTCCGGTCCACTCGCAAGACGCGTCGTACCAGCTTTCGAACATGAGCTTGAACATCCACTGAGTGAACTTGTAGAACTCAGGAGTCGAAGTCGCAAGCTCGCGGTTCCAGTCGTAAGAGAACCCAAACATCTTGAGCTGGCGGCGATACTGGTCGATATTTTTCTTCGTCGTCTCGGCAGGATGGACATTGGTCTCAACCGCGTACTGCTCAGCCGGCAATCCAAACGAGTCAAACCCCATCGGATGCAGCACATTAAATCCGCACATTCGCTTGAATCGCGTAACAATGTCGGTCGCGCAGTATCCAAGCGGATGCCCAACATGAAGCCCGGCGCCGCTTGGATACGGAAACATGTCGAGGATATAGTACTTGGGCTTTGTCGCATCGACGCCGGACTCACCGGGGTTGTCCATGCGAAAAGTTTGGTTCTCTTCCCAGTACTTCTGCCACTTCGCCTCGATCGCGGTGAACTCGTACCGACCTTTTTTCTCGTTATCTTTCATCGTTCCCACGAAAAACGTCGCCTACCTTCTTCTTGCAGGTCGTTCCAAATTGCTCGCCCGCGACATCTAGGGCTAATCGCCGTATCGATCGGGCGTATGAAACCTCAGAGTCTAGTTACCCATCCCCCCTTTCGCAAACGAGTGCGAAGCTCGTGGTGAGCGCAGTTTTTCTGTTGGTTGTTTGCCTCGCCCCGGCAGCCTAGAATACATTGACCGTTAGAGGAGTGAATGCCCAATGCCCGAACCGACAAGTGAAACTCCCTCGCCGCAAGAAACCGCAGGCGAGCATCCCACCGGCGATCATCCGCTTGAGGTGGCAGCCCGGGCGGGAATGGGGCCGCTGAGCGCGATGAGCAAGAAGGTCTGGCACGGAGAGGCGACGCCCTGTGTTTCTTGCGGGCAACTGGTTCGGCGAAACTCGGCCCAGTGCGATTCCTGCGGGCAGGACCTGACCGACGAGATGATCGCCCGGATGCGGAAGCATGCGGGGTCTTGGTATGTGCTGGAGCACCTCCGCCCCTTTCCCGGCGTGACGCTCGATCGCATTCTTCTGCAAGTCCGCCGTGGGCTGATTACGCCCACGTCAATCGTGCGAGGTCCGTCGACTGATTATCAGTGGCGCTTTGCCGTCGAGACGCCAGGTCTCTGTTGTCTGTTTGGTCGCTGCTGGAATTGTTTTAACGGTGTAAAGGAAAACGAGTCCTACTGTCCCGCCTGCCTGTCTCATCTGGGTTTTGAAAAACCGGTTCAATCGACAGCCTCGGTAGAGACGGTCCCGTCCCAAAACGCTCAAGCCCCCGCGAATCCTTCCGCGCCGCCCGCTCCAAGCCCGACAGAAGCCCCGATCGAGGTCAAGGGAAGCTCCTCGCCCCACCTTGACGCCCTCGCGACGGCTGCCCAACAGGCGCAGCAAGCTCAACGATCAACTATAGACGAACCCGCCCGACTCGGGCCGATTCGTGCAGGGTGGGTCGCTGCTGCGATCGTTGTCTTCGTTCTTGCCTCACTTGTATGGTATACAACCATCCGCGGCGACGCCGCGTCGTCGCCGAGTCAAACCAAGCCTAGCTTTAGTCAATAACGCCTTTACGAATACGATAATGTTTGCCGATGACCCGCCCAGAGGGATTGAAGCGATTACGCGCGCGGCGACTCTCCGGTTGGTCAATCCCGAGACCAGTCGGGGCGTCGGGAGATAGATAGACGATGTTACGAAGAACAAGCGGTGGCTTGGCAATGTGCTTTTTGACAGTTGCAGCCTTCTCCATGATGGGGTGCGTCGAGCGAAACCCCCCCGTCGTTTCGTATGTTCCCAAGAACGACTTGGGCGGGTTCGATGCCGTTGTTAGCGTTAGCGGTGCGACCTGACCTGGCTGAGCGTATTCGCTCAGGCGCTCGGTCGAGCGCATTGATGGTGTCGAAAGCAGCGTGGTCGATCTCAAGAAAGGGCTCGTCAATATTCTGTGCGAGACAAACGGCAACCCGACCGGCGAGTCTTTCTGGGATGCGGTTTACGACGCGGGTTTCACCCCCAACGGCGTGAAACTTGGCAAGTCACGACAACCCAAGCAAGATTGACCGCGGAAGAGCTTGTTATTCTTCGACTCATCTCGTACGCCTTGTTGAGTGAGATAGAATTCGACACACTGTTGCTAGGCGTTGATTGGGGAAGGTCGTCACGATGAGGAACAGGACTAAAGTGCAGTCTCGCAATAGGCGCGAGCTTATTCGGAATTCTGGGTGCCGCTGGTTGCGTACAACGCACGATGCCAGTTGTCTCATACATTCCGCAAGCCGAGCTGGGAGAATTGGACGCGACAATTACCGTTCACGGTATGACGTGAGGGGTTGAGCTTTTGGACTCCGGCGCTTGGTCGAGCGCGTACAAGGCGTCAAGACCGTTAGGGTGCTACTCGGGAAGGGTATCGTCAACGTCACGTTTGATGGGCGTTTCCGCCCAAGCGTCGAAGTACTTTGGAACGCGGTTTACGACGGGGGTATGCCCCCTGTCGGTATCGAAATGGGCGGAGCTGCTCCAGCGTCAGACCAACCATAATCGAGAAAACAGTATCTCTCGCGATTCTCATCTAACTTTTTCATGTAAGTAAGGGAATGATCGATGAAGTTGAAAAAAAGACGACCTTTGAAGCTCGCCGCATCTGCGCTAATGCTACTCTCTTTTGGGGGGTGCTTGGGACCGAACCCCGGTTTCTTTATCTCGTCAACAGCTGCCGGTACGACGATTTCAGCCGTCATCGGTCGCCTTGTGGGTAGTATTCTCGACGCTCAACAGTAATTAGGGAAGCGACATGATCGATTGCAAACGCCGCTGTCTACGGCTCGCGATTTTCACTGCGCTATCGCTGGCGTACTTCGGTTCGCCCGCCATGGCTGGCCCGATTAACACCGATGTCGCTTTTACGCCCTTCAAGGGTGGGAATATGTTGCGACTTCAGTGGCGTTACGAAGAAGCTGACGGGAATGCGGGCGTCCAGCATAAGAATGTGTCGGTTTATCGGGCGACTTGGGTTCATGGTCTTGAGCCCAACCTCGCACTAATCGTAAACGCTCCATTCGTCGTCGCGCGAGTTGACAAATTTGCCAAGAACCGCGGGAGGTTTCAAGTGCAGCACGACGGGTTAGCCGACATCACTGCGCTGTTGAAACTCCGATTCTGGCAGAAGGACCAAGGGCCGTTGCGCACCATGCGGGCGGCCGTCTTGGGCGGAATGAACTTCCGGAGCGGCGACACCGACTTTACCAGCGATAGCTATGACCCCATCGTTGGCGTCGTCTATTCGATGCGCGAAGATCGGAGTGTCTTCGACGCTGACTTAATTTATCAATTCAATACGGCGGGCGGTCTAGGACGACATGATGTTCTCCGTTACGACTTGGGGTTTTCGTATCGGCTGTTTCCCGTTACTTTCGAAGACGACGTGCTAGAGGAACTTCAAGTTGTAGCGGAGTTGAACGGTTCCTACAACACCAACGGCGACCACGAAGTCTTCCTCGCGCCTGGGTTTCAATACACAACCGAAAAATGGACGTGGGAAATCTCGGTGCAAATTCCGACGATCCAAGAATTCAGTGGCTACAACGCGGACACTGACTACCGACTTGTACTTGGCTTCAAGTATCGCTGGTAGTGGTTACCGTCGGCACCATGTCGCCGGGCGAGCCCTTGGGAGAATGAGCGTCCCGGCAGTCAGCAGCGATAGAACCATCGCGATAGCGCCCCACTGCGAAACGGCAGGGATGTCGCCATCTACGAGTATCTCGTGTACCGCAATATCCTGGTCGCCTTCGGCGTCTGTGACGCGGAGCCCGATACGTCGTGTCCCAGTGTTTAGGTATCCGTGCTGAACCTGCTGCCCAGTTGCTTCGATGTCAAACGTAACGCCATCGTATTCAAAATCCCATTCCCAACTCATGATCGCGCTGGCCTCGGGATTCGTTAGCGCCGACCGACCGGTGAACGTCAACGGCACCAAGATACTTGCCACCGCGGCATCTGACGTGATGTGTGCAACAGGACGAGTCGGATCATCCAAAACGACGAATAATCCTCGCTGTCGATCCGAGATTGTAATCACCCGACTTTGGTACTGGACGTAGACGCCCCAAGCGCCGGGGAAACTCTGTACGTTGTCTTCAGGACGAGTGTCGAAGAAAGCAACTTCGCTCGGGTTGAGCGGATTGCTTACGTCGAGAACCCGCAGGCCCGCGGAGTATTGAGCCTCGTACAACCGGTCGCCTCGAGTCATCATGTTATGATCGATCCAGCATCCATCGTGGAGAAACGTCGCCGCGAGCACTGGATTCGCGAGATCCTGAACATCAACGACGTAGGTCGTCGTCCGTGCGACGGTGTCGAAAGTTTCGTCCAGCTCGTCGCCAAAGTAGAGGTAGCGACCATCCTCACTTAACCAACCTTGATGCGTGTAAGCGAGCGCCGGGTAGGTCAGTGTCGAGATTGTGAACGGATTGTTCTTGTCGGTAACGTCTGCGATCTTCACGCCGTCGTCCTCAGCGAGACAAAACGCAATCTCCCGACCAGCGTTTGGTCCCGAGACATACGAAACAATTTCGGCATCATGGCAGCGGACATTCGCGGCGGGATCTGTCCAGAATCCCGCGAGCACCGGGTTTGTCGGATCAGCCAGCGAAAACATCGCCAGACCCTGACCGGTATTGAGATTGGCGATCATCAGGTAGAGGTAGCCGCTCTCTGGGTTGACGGCGACGTTGTGCGCAGTGAAGAAACCCTCGCCCAAATTGGTCGTCGCGAGTTGCGTCACGGTGCCTGAATCGATATTCGATAGATCAATAACCTGCAAACCGACCCCGCCGCCATCTGTCACGATATAGAGGTAGTGTCGATAGACAGCCATGTCACGCCAGGTCGAATCGACGCCTTCGCCACCGATATACTCGATGATGACCGGAGTCATGGGGTCTGTAATGTCTACTATAGCCATCCCAGTCGTGAATCCGATGAAAGCATATTCGTTACCAAGAGGAGAAACGTAGCCCCAGTTTTCGTTCCCGATAGTTGGCTGGCCAAATTCACTTACGAAGGACTGAAAGTTCTGCATCGTCACACGAGACAATAACGAAACGCCCTGCGACTGAAACTCTGGCCCAAACGGAGAACGACATTCGACTTCACAACACGGACTCGCGCTATTCCATACCTGGTCTATCCCTGCACAGTCAATCTCCGCGACGCCATCCTGACATGTTTCTGCGCTCGTATCACAACACGAACCGCCGCCCACGCCAGCAACAACCCCGACAACCCCGACAACCCCGCCGACGCTGGAACCGTCATGGCGTAGATCGACTTCGTCATAGACCGGCGGAACAAGCGCAGAAGCGTAGCTCCCAAGAAGTAAGCAGGCGACGGCCTGTGCGATCATTTCCTTGCGTAACATCCGTGTTCCTTCCCTCCCCTTCGTGCAGAGACTCTGGCGATACGCTGCGCGCGAGACGATCGAGCGCATTCCGCCGGTCAGAAGTTCGGAAGGTGAACCCCGCCAAGGTTTCCCCCCATTAGAACCCGGTCTCATCGTATCAAGAATCCCCCCGCCACCGCAACCACACGGGGACGGATCTGACATCTTGGCATGAAAATCGTCGATATTTTCGGTCTTTCAGGGGGAAGGCAAAGAATCCGTTCCCCCATATCCGCGAGATCGAGGCGGCTTGTCTGCCGGATTCTTTCTTGAAAAAATACCCTGCGGAGGCTTCGCCCTTCTCACATCGTGACATACCATCGATTTCTCCGAGTACCGTCGATCGCTAGCTCGACGAGAGGATGAAGGATCATGCCGCGAGTCTTGATTTCGCATTGTCATTCTCATTGTCACCGGATGACTCCCTTACAACTCGCCGATCGCTTTGGAGATACGATCGCCCGCAGATTTTTGTCCTGCGTCCTCGTGCGCGATTCCTAAGATTAACGAAACGCCGACGCCAAGAATCGTTAGGATCAACTCCTGCCCAACACCCAGTCCGAACTCGGCAGCAAATGCGACCGCAACCGTTGCGAGCGCCACGCGAACCTTGCGTGATCGGAGCGGCCTGACTAACCGAATGAAAATGCCCGTCATGATGTCACCTTCTTTCATAAAATCGTTCCTGCTTAGTACGTGATCCTGACCCCCAAGGCGTGTCCTCCGACCGGAAGCGCGCCGCGGCGCGCTTCCGGCGGAGTCGCTGGGGAGGGAGGAGAGAATGGTCCTGTTGTCATCGTTGTTAGGCGCATCGCTTGCTTACCTTGCCTTTTGATTTCTTTTGCCACAGATAGTAAACTGGACGAGACCCGACCAGACTGCGAAACATCTGCGCTAGAAACTCCGGCGACTGGTATGCGACGCGACGCTCACCGCCAGCAGTTGTGGCTGCGTACCACTGCGAGACGACGCGCGCGACAATTTCTCGCACGCAAGGCCTCCGACCAACCTGCGAGACGAACTCGCGTGCGTTGGGATCAATCCCAAGCTCTTCAAGCTCGGCCAGCGCCAGCTTTGGACCTTTCGCAACGTCGTATTGTCCAATACGCTGCATGCCCGCCCGTTCGAAGACCGGATTGAACGCCCCCATTGTGGCGAGGCATTCCACATAAGCTGTGCCGACCATCGGTAGTGTTTTTCGCACTAAATAGTGTCCCAAACCGCACCCGCGAACATCGGGATGGATCACCAACCGACGCAAAATTCGCAGCGAACGATTGACCCGACTCGGATTGCGAGAGAACCATCCGTTCGTTGCATGGTTTCGCATCGCTAGCTCAAGCGGACCATGCGAGTAGACCACGATACCGAGTAGATCGCCGCCCTTCCCGTCGCGCATCACGAAGACTTTGTCTACGAACCCCAGCTCGTCGGTGGCGCGGTAGTGCATCGCGGCAAACTGTAAGTAGTCCGCCTTTCTTCCAGGTTCGATCGATAAGCGACGGCGAAGGGTGGTTGGCTTGCACGTTGTCGGCTTCCTCTCTTGAACTGAAACCGCGCCGCCCCCTTCGAGCCTAACGATCGTGTCTGGCTGAAGGTCGGGGATGACGTCTTCATTAGAGCATGCCAATACCAAACAGAGTCCTTTCCTTGTGGCTAACTTGCGAAGCGAGAAGCTAATCGCCCTGGCAACGCGGCGGTGCAAAATGGAACAAAACTCATCGCAAATGAGCGGGGCTGAAACCTTCGATCGTGCGTGGTCCGCAACGGCGCGTGCTAGTTTCGCGCGGAATGCTTCGCCATCAGAAAGTGCACAACCAGGTCTTACCCAAAGACGAGGCTCGCCCAGGCCGCAGGAGGTTAGCGCCGCGGCTGCTTCGCCGAGCGTGTCCCAAGGAGCAACTAGATCCACGATAGCGCGATCTGCGGTGAATCTCATGCGCGAGACATTCCTACCTCCGGGCAGCTGAGCTTCGATCTTCCCAAGGGCCGTGGTCTTGCCGCTACCGGATTGGCCCACGACTAGTATGATCCGGCCAGCGCCGACGTGAATATCGCAGCGATCGAGAATGGTGATCGTCTTTCCAAACATGGGCAGTCCGAAAGTCGTGGCGATGGCAGCGGTCCGTTGAGATGGCCGCCCGGTTACTGAGGGTCTTCGACATGAAAGCGAGATGCGCTCGGGGTTGTGGTCGGGGTCCTGGGTTGCCCCCTGCGCTGTTTTTTTTCGTGTCGCTCGCATCGTTGTTCACTCCCGCCCGGAAGCAGCGTCCACTGCTCCGACCACCTAACATCGCCCTAACTATACGCCCTATTTATTGCTTGTCAATATTTGGATCGATATTTTCTTTATCTGCCAAAGGTGGGGCCGCCGAAATGGGAGCTAGAGTTCGCGACTTACTAGGCGGAGGACGATTCCCTGAATCGAGAAATCATGCTGGTCGTCAATCAACTGAGGCAAGATGCGGGGGTTGTCGCCGCGGAGAATGATGACGCGATCACCGCCGCGCCATTCCACGTTCACCCGCTTGAGCGTCGGTTCGCCGTCAATTAGG
>JAJDDZ010000066.1 GCA_029260025.1 Phycisphaerae bacterium
AGCGCCCATCTTCCTCGTCGCTGGTTGAACCGACGTCTGGAACTCCCGCGTGCTCGCGAAAGAGTATCACATGCGTCGCCAGAATCATGATAAGCCCAACGCCGACCCAGAACTGTGTCCACAGTGGATACGACGCGACTAGGCCTGATGGGCGTCCTCACGGTGGTTGCTGAGCGACGTGAGAGAGGATTAGTATCAACGGAACCAGTCCAACGATGCCCAGGCGTGCCGGGAGGCGAGACCGCCCTAATAGCGCGACCAGAGAAACCGCCAAACACAACTCTAAGACCGCCACGGTATTTGCGGCAGCCAGACCAACACGCAATGACGCATCAAAGGGGGCTGCGAGAAGGGTCGCAACGGGAAACGGATCGCGAAGCTGCCCAATGGGCAACACCGCAAACAAGATCGCTGGCCCTACGGCGGTCGCAACAAGTAATAGGGAGCGAATCATGATGTCCTCATATGATTCGATGGATTAGAAAGGCCAAAATAGGTAAGACTTGTAGGTACTACCTGCGTTTTCAACCTGCCACACACCCTCATCTGGGGAGAAGAACAGGAACGCCCCCCCAGGAACGATCTCGTCATTAACAGTCTTGAACGCCCAGTATATCTCGCAGGTCAGGGTCCGGCCATGTTTAGCCAGCACATCTTTCAGCTCTGTCGTCGGACTTGTGATACTAGGTAGGCCCTGCCAAACTGGTCCGATCCAAGCATTCATCTCATCAAGGTCCATTAACGACAGACGCGGCATGATCTGAACTGAGAGTGGGACATTGGGGTCACTTGACTGCAAGTCGATGGGTTTGCTTCTTCCGACCTGAATTACTGCGACCCCTGCAAGCGCTCTGGGACGGGAGACTGCCCCGGAATCCCCCACCCAAAAAAGATCGAGAAGGCCCCGGGCGGTCATGCTCCGCGGAAGCGGCTCACCTGAGAATGCACGATACGTTCCGTGCAAAGCGCTGTCTCCGTATACGTCGTTGCGAATTCCCCGAAGTCGTTTGACTCGCTCTAAGTATTCCCGTGAGTCAGCTGCCCCTAGCGCATGAAGGAACGTGGAGAGATCCCGAACCAGTAGTGTTTGGTCAAACGTCGGCCCGTCGAAACGTTCGCCCACCAATGCGGCCACTGTCTCAGTCAACCTAGGAAGATCATTGAGATCTGTGAACGGGGCACTCTTCCAATATGGAAGTTTCTCCTCATACCAACTACGCAGGCGCTGTTCATTTGGCCTCGACCGACCGGACCCCACAAGCGACGCGTCTACATTACCCGATCCAGCCCCAATGAACCACGAGAGGAATCCGGCAATTCCAACTACTACAAGTGCGATAGCAAGCCTCGTACCAGAAGAAAAGCTACTGCCGCTTCGCTCGTCACTAGCAGCACGAATCGACATTCCAAAGACCCTCACCTTTTTCGAGAAAACCCAATTCGATCTCAGGCCGAAGTCGAAACTTTCGCACGACCGCAACCTTCTTCGCTCGATTCCAACGCAAGCGGAGAAGCTAGGCGAGGCCGCACGCGATTTGCAGCAAACTAGCTCGCGGGAATTACCTTCGAATCGCCTTTACCCGGCTTCCCACTCTCTGGAGGTTCGGCTGAACATTGAAAACCGCAGGTGCCGTCCTTGGAGGAGCACTCGTTGTTCTCAGTGCAACATTGAGTACATTCTGTGGAAATCACCGACTTGCCGGGGCAGGAACCACATACCGAAAGCGTGCCGCCGCCAGCAGTACAGTCACAGCGACTGCTGCCGGGTGGCGGCTCTGATTGCCCCAAAGCAAAACCACCGACAGCAAGGGCAATTCCGACGCAGAGGACCACGTCGGCGAATCGAAACAGGCGTGTGGAACGACGCGTCGGTCTGGGAGACGAAACTATGGTTGCACGATCCATAACGAACAACTCCTTTTTCCTGTGGGAGGCCACGACAGGTGCCGACCGCGACACCGAACGTCTCATAATGTATCCCCCCCCCTCCCGAACTTGTCAAGAAAAATCTTGGAATTTTTTCGAGGATTTGAATCACCTGCGGCTCGGCATCTGGGTAGCATTCCCTAGGCATGCAGGCCCATTCTCCATTTCCGGAAGATGCAATAGATGGTAAAGGAATGCGAACATGTGCCAAACGCATGCCGTGTGCCAGCTCGCGAGTTAGGCCATTTTTCGACCCTTCGCATCGACTGGGAAGGTGTTGCTGGCGTTTTGTGTTGATGGCCCGTAATGTTTCGCGACATGAGAATCGCTCTTCCTACATGTTCGACGCTTCCTGATTGGGAGGTTGACGATCGACCTTTTCATGAGGCGCTTGCTGCGCGTGGAGTTGAGGTTTGTCGGCCTGTTTGGGATGACGCTTCGGTTGATTGGTCGGAGTTTGACGCCTGCCTGATACGCACTACCTGGGACTATCAGCAAAAGCACGACGCGTATGTTGCTTGGGCAGAACGGGTGGCCGGGGTCACTCGGTTTTTTAACCCCCCATCTATTGTTCGATGGAATACGAATAAGGCGTACCTTCTGGAACTTGAGGGCGAAGGGATTGCGATTGCGCCGACGATTTGGTTTGGGCCGGGGGACGAGGCGTCGATTGAAGACATCATGCAGGAGCGAGGTTGGGGTCGGGCTTTTCTTAAGCCGGCGATCGCGGCGAGCGCGCGGGGGACGCTTCGTTTTGCAAACGACCGGGAAGGGATTGCTGCAGCGACGAAACACCTATCGAGGATGCTCGACAACGGCGAGAGGATGCTCATGCAGCCATACCTGTCGAGCGTGGAAACCGAGGGCGAGTATTCGATCATTCTGTTTGACGGGGCGTTTTCGCACGGGGTGCAGAAGATTCCTGTGGCTGGTGATTACCGGGTGCAGGACGATTATGGAGCTTCTGACCGGCCTTGGCGACCCAGCGATGATGACATTTCTTTGGCCAAGGGAATTCTTCGGGCGGTTGACGAGAATCTGCTCTATGCACGGGTTGATTTTCTGCGCGGTGACACCGGGTTGCTGTTGCTGAACGAACTTGAACTTGTCGAGCCGTCTCTTTTTTTTCGACACAGTGAGACCGCGGCTAACGTGCTTGCCGACGCGATCTGCAAACGAATCTAGACGTGTTGGTCAAGGGGGGGCCCTTTTTTTGCACTGGTGACAAACCGGTGCCACACGAACGATGCGCCCCTGGCGGGTTGATGACCGGTGCCGCGAGAAGTGTTGTTCGCACAGGTCGCGGGTGATGATCCTACATCAAGATCCACGCGTAGCACTGGGCGAGACGAAGAGCCCGATGGACGCCGGAATACCTCCCTTGATCCCCCCTTCTTTACGGGGGGACAAGGGCTGCACGCGCTGTACTCCGCGGGGCTGGCGCCGTCGCGTCGGAGTCTTGCGAGTGCTCTTAAGCCGTTATGTCAATTTGCGACTCGCCGCCCGATTGTTCGCCTGCCGCTCCTGCGCCGCCTTGGGACGATGCCGACTGGGTCATTGCGACCGTGGTCTGCTCGTAGGCGACGGAGGAGGAGGCGAAATAGGAACCGGCCACGGATCCACCTGACCCGAGACCGGAGGAAAGAGCTTCTAGCATGTTGTTTCCCGACTCACCGCCTTGTTGCAACTGTTCTAGCATTGCAATGAGAATCATTAGGGCAACTAGGGCTTGCATCATTTGTGATTGTTGGGGGCTTACTGCGACGGTGTTTAGGAATTCGCCGAACTCAGTGCTCGTACTTGCCATAGAGATTTTGCTGCTTGATACGGTCGTACTGGTTGCCTGAATGTCTGTAGTGTTGCCGCGCTGGGGCGTGATTGGGTTTGCGGAATTGTCGCTTGCGCCGGTCTTGAGATTCGGCTGGACATTTCCTGAACCCGCAGCCCCTACTCCACCAATACCTTGCACGACAATGCTCCTTTTCCCGCAACTTGCACGCCCTCCGCGCGCGTCCGATCCATGGAGGCTATTGCAAGGTCGCTGCCATGTGGTCCCAGAGCGCTAGGAGTAGTCGTAAGTGACTTAGTGGCAGGGAGTTACGAGGAGGATTGATGGTAGGATTCGAGGGGACCTGTGAGGATTCGTTGCTTTTTGGCAACGCTGGCGATGTGGTTTCGCCTCAGGCTTTTCTGGAGGCGACGGGGGGCCCTTGGTCGCGGGGTTGCAAAGATGCGGGTATCGGGAAAACTAGCGTTGTGGCCAACGAGAACAGCTTAACAGATGATCCTCACGCTCCCCCCCTGCCGCGCCGACTCCGCGCGGACGCGCCTGCTAAGGTTAATCTGACGCTTGAGATTCTCGGACGTCGGGATGATGGGTTTCATGAGTTGCGTTCTCTTGTAATGGGGGTGGGACTCTTTGACTCGGTCACATGTTCGCTTGCGCCGCCTGGGTCCTATTCGATCGCCTGCAGTGATCCTGACCTTGAGACTGATGAGAACCTTGCGGTTCGAGCGGCCAAAGGGTTTGCTGCGACCTTCCCAAACTTGGGCGAGCGTTCTGGTCTGGCGATTGAGCTTATAAAGCGAATCCCGTTGGGCGGGGGACTTGGCGGTGGCAGCAGCGATGCCGCAACTGTGCTACGCCTATACGACGAGCTGCTGGGCGGGGTTTGTTCGCCTGAAACGCTGGCGGAAACAGGTTCTCAGATCGGTTCAGATGTGGCGGTGTTTTTTGGGCTGCCGTGTGCGGTGATGACGGGTCGCGGGGAAACTGTTGAGCCGATCGACCTTTGTTGGCGAGGATCGACGCTGTTAATTTTCCCAGGTCAGCCTATCGCGACGGGTGAGGTTTATGCTGCTTGGGCGCGTTCAGATTCGCGGAAACCGGACGCGGGTCGTGAGGAATCCATCCTGAGAGCCGTGAATGCGGGAGAAATCATGGAAGCCTTGACGAACGACCTGGAACCGGGAGTATTCCGTGTGTGGCCTGCCCTTTTTGAGCTTGTGGAGAGTCTTAAAATCTCGGGGTATGGCGACATTCGGGTTAGCGGGTCGGGCTCTACACTGTTTGGACTTTTTGACGACCCCGAAGAGGCGGGCCAGGCGGCGACGACAATCGCGGATCGGTTTTCCAACGTAACGACGTCGGTCGTGACCGCGCCTGTGGGGATGACACCTTTTGTGAGTGAGGACGAGTGAATGGAAATCTCTGACATACGTGTAAAACTCATCCATCAATCGAAGGAGAGGCTGCGGGCGGTCTGTAGTGTGACCTTCGATGATGCATTCGTAGTACGCGACGTGAAAGTCGTCGACGGAACGAGCGGGACTTTTGTTGCGATGCCCTCGCGAAAACTAAGCGGGAATTGCCCCAAATGTCGCCACAAGAATCAGATTCGAGCGCGTTTCTGTAATGAATGCGGTGGGAGGCTTCCTCCGCCGCGTCCTCCCGAGGATACCAACGGACGATCCCGATTTCACCGCGACATCGCCCATCCAATTAACACCGAGTTTCGTGAGATGATTCAGGCGAAGGTTCTCGAAGCGTTTGAGAAGGAACTGGCTGAGAATCCTGATGGGCGTGAAGAGGAAACGGATCACGAGGACCGACCTGAAGGCGATGCGCAATCAGATCGTACTGAAGCGGCGCCACCGCGTCAGCGCGAAGAACCGGCGGTTCCGGAACGAATGAAAGAGCCCGCGTTTGACGATGCGCAAGAAGATCAGGTCGAGTTTGAGGGTGTCGAACAGGGGGAAGAGAAAAGTGAGTTCGATTCTCTGATCGCTGGTCTAAAACCGGGTGGACCGCCTCGTCCGCGAAACACAACGCGCGATGAACGACCTTCGCCAGGAAACGAGCGGACTGCGGCGGGCGGCGATCGTGGATCGTCTGAACGAAGCGATCAGGGTGGTACCCGTGGATCTCGCGGTGGACGTCGCGGACGGACTGAAAATCGCGAAGAGCGTCCTGTTGAGAAGGTCGAGAAGAAAGCCTCGCCGCCCAAGTCGCCTCCTCCGCCAGCACCTCGCCCTGTAGCACCTCGCCAGGCTTCCCCGCCTGTCGCGCGGACTCCGAAACCTGAGGTTGTGGCTGTGCCCGATGATTGCGAAGATACGCAGTTTGGTGCGGATATCCTGGTCGAGACGAAGCCGACGAAGAAAGTCGCCGCGGCGAGCAAACCCCAATCGACCAAGAAGGTGGTGGAGCCCGTTCACGTTGACGACGACGATGACGGTAGATTCGGCGCGGGACTTGACTAATTGACGCATCGAGAGACTGGCTGGGAGTCAGTGTCCCACTTCTTGAATTGAGAACGAAAAAGCCCACCGATGCATGCACCGGTGGGCTTTCTTTGTTGCTATGAACCGTTGCGATCAAAGAATCCGCAACAGACCGAACTACCCTTTGATCATGGCTTCGAGCTGTCCGGTGAGCAGCGCTTCCAAGTCGGCTTTCGCGCCGATGGTCACGTGCTTGATCGTTCCATCTTTGTCGACCACGATCATTGTTGGGAAGCTGACGGCTTTGTAATCTTTACCGACTTTGTTCCCTGTGTCGCGGGCGAGGGCTAGGTTTGAGCCAGCTTTTGCGAAGATGTCCTTGGTTTCGTCATTCGTAAAATCCTTGGAACCCATCTTCTGGACGACGTTTACAAACTGTACGCCCTTTGCTTCAAAGGCTGCACGAACTTTGTCGACGTTTGGAACCTGTCGCTTGCAGTAGCCACAGTTGGGTGCGACGAAGTTGAGCACGGTTGCCTTGTGTGAAGCGAAACTGGCACTTCCCACCTTCTTTCCATCAAGCGTCTTGATCGCGAAGGCGGGTGCCTTTTTGCCGATCAAGTCAAGCGCGGGTCGACGTTTGGCTGCGGGCTTGGCGGAAGCTGTCTTTGGGATGTCCTTTCCCGAAATGATCATGTCGAGCTGGGACTTGAGCTTTGTCTCAAGGTCGCCAATGTTGCCGACGTTGACCGCCTGAATCTTGCCCTTTGGGCCTATGACCGCCATGGTCGGGAAGCCACGAGCACCAAACTTGGGTCCAAGGGCGTTCTTGGGGTCCCGAGCGAGCTCTCCGCCCCAACCAAGGTCCTTCATCGTTGCGACGCCCTCTTCGACGGTGTACTCCTTGCGCATTGTCTCTTGGACGTTTACGAAGCGAATGCCCTTCTTCTCGTAGTCCTTGCGGACAGTCTCGAGGCGGGGGATTTGCTTCTTGCAGTATCCGCAGTTGATGGCGAAGAAATTCATGACCGTCGCTTTTGTTTCGCCGAAAGTCTTGTTGCTGACTTGCTTGCCACCGACGGTGTCTACGCTGAAGTTAGGAGCTTTCTTTCCGACGACGTCGGCCTTCTGGTTTGCACTCTTCTTTGGCGAGGGCTTTGTGGCGAACTGAGACGGAACTGGCTTTCCAGCAACGATGGCCGTTAGCTGCCCGGTGAGCCTCGTCTCAAGGTCGCCAATATTTCCGCGGTTGACCGCTTCAACCTTGCCGGTCTTTCCAAGTACGACCATGGTTGGGAAACCAGTCGCGCCAAACTTTGGACCGAGAACATTCTTTGGATCGCGTGCGAACTCGCCCGCCCATCCGACGTCCTTCATAATGCCCATCGCTTCTTCTTGTGAGTATTCTTTACGCATGGTCTCTTGAACATTGATGAAACGAACGCCTTTTGCTGCGAAGTCCTTGCGAACCTTCTCCAACCGGGGGATCTGCTTCTTGCAGAAGCCGCAGTTGACAGCGAAGAAGTTCAGGACGGTGGCGGGTGCGCTGGTGAGGGCCGCGTTTGAGACGTCCTTATTGTCAATGGTCTTCAATGAGAAGCTTGGAGCGGGCTTTCCGATCAATCCGTTTGCATCGACGCGAGCACCCTTGGCTGGTGTGGGAGCTTTCTTGGCCGAGGGTTTGTTTGCAAACTGAGTGGGGACGGGCTTGCCAGCCATGAGTGCTGTTATCTGCCCTTTCAAGCGAACTTCTAGGTCGCCGATGTTGCCGACATTTTTGGCCGCGACTTGGCCTTTCTTGTCGAGGACTACCATGGTGGGGAATCCGCTTGCGCCGAAGCTTCGGCCCACGGAGTTGTTGTGGTTGAGCGCTAGCTCGCCGCGAAAGCCGAGTCCCTTGATCATGTCAACGATGTCGTCTTTGCTGTATTCTTTGGAGCCCATTTTCTGGCTGACGTTTACGAATCGAACGCCCTTGCTTTCGAACTCGGCACGAACCTTCTCAAGTCGTGGGATTTGCTTCTTGCAGTAGCCACAGTTTGGCGCGAAGAAATTTAAGATCGTCACGCTACCACTGGCGGTCGCGTTGCTGAGGGGCTTATCCTCGATCGTTTTGAGCGAGAACTGAGGGGCTGGTGTACCCACGAGAGAGTCGGCCTTCTTCGCCGGAGCGGCGGCGGCGCGAGGGGTGGCCGTGGTCCGGATTGGAACCTGGATTTCTGGTTTTTCTTTGTCGTCGAGCTTGAGGGTGATCATGCGACCTTCGGGCGGAGGAACGTAGCCAGAGGGCATCTGAATCTCGACGGTGTACGCTTCACCCGCTTTGCGCTCGCGAACGCTAACGGTTACCCCGGGATCGTTGACGGTAGCTGACAGGAGCTTGGCAGGGGTCTTACCGTAGTTGGTAACTCTAAGAACACGCGAAATCGGGCGACCGGGTTCTCCGGACGCACTTTTGGGTTTGTTGACGATGACTGACGCTGGCTGAACTTCGATGCGTGGGGGTACGGTTCCGACTGCGCGAACCGAGAGCGACTTCTGCTGATCGACGTTTGTGTTCAGTACGACGGAGTCATTCAACCGCCCTTCTTTGAAAGGTGGTTTGGCGGTGACTCGAAGTGCGTATCGCTTGCCGGGTTCTTTTTCGATAAGCTCGTAGGCATAGGCCTCGTTGCGCCCTGGTTTCATGTCGAGCTCAAGAGGCGTTTCGGTGTTGTTGGTGATCGTAAGCTCACGAGTTCGTGGCTCCTGGTCGGTGATGCGTCCAAAATTCGCGGACGCTGGCGAGATGTCCACATAGCGTTTCACCTCACCTTTGAGTCGCAGTCGAATCTTGGGGGTGACGGGATCATTTGTCTCGATCGAGACATTTTTCTGAAAGTTTCCGTGCAGCTTTTGGCTGTTCATCGAGAAAGCAAAATCGCCGCTCTCGCCGGGGGCCAGCTCTTTTGGATAGGGACCGGCGGTCGTGCAACCACAGGATGGCTTCACCTTTGTGATCTTGAGAACGGACTTGCCGTCGTTCTTGATTTTGAACGAGTGATTGAGCTTGGGT
>JAJDDZ010000067.1 GCA_029260025.1 Phycisphaerae bacterium
GATGGTCGGCTTATGAGCGCCTCTGACGGGGGACCTGTTGCAGCTGCCTTGGCTGCGGAGGCGGTACGGCTTATTGGCGGCGAGGGAGCGTATCAACAAATCTGTCGTGTACTTCTTAGCAATCGAAAATCACTCACGTTCGAAACAATCGATGCGGAGGTGGAAAGTCTCGGCCTTGATAAGGAAGTGTTTCTGGAGAAGGCTGCCAGCGAGTCCGTACTGCAAAAGGTCGAAGCCGACTTGGAACTTGCGCGAGAACTTGAGGTTCACAGAGCGCCTGCGGTGTTTTTAAACGGTCGGCGTGTACCGGATCTTTGCCTTAAGAGCAAGCTGTTTTGGGAGGCCGTTGCGCCTGCTCTGATGCAGCGTGGTTCGGCCACAGCATCTATTGCAACTAATGAACAATAGGACGGTGCCAAAGCGAAATGACAACGGCCACGATCCAATCGAATCCTCCTCGAATACACGAAACGAATAGCGTGGCGGGAATTGCTGCGCCAAGTTCGCCACATTCGTTTGGGACGGTTCCCGTCGATGTGCCGCGTGCGTTTCGTAATCTCCGGATGATGCGTCTGCTGTCGCGAATTGGGCATGCGTTTAACGAAGCGGGAGTCGAGGTGCTACTCTTGAAAGGAGCGGCCCTTAACCTGACGCTCTACACGCGCCCGGATGAGCGAGCGATGGACGATCTCGATTTGCTCGTTCGCCCTTGTGATATTGAGGCCGCGTGTGCGGCGCTCGAAGGCCTTGGGGGCTTACGGGGCAAGTCGCAGGTTCGAGAGGATTTTTTCCCGAAGTACCACTACGAAGTCGAATATACGCTCGGGCGAATTTACCCGGTAAAGATCGATCTTCACGTTCGACCGTTTCGTCCGCTTCGCTATTCACAGACGGTACCTGAGTCTGCGCTCTGGGCGGACGCCGAGGTTCTCGACGTTGGTGGTGCGAAGATGTTGCATCCATCGCCCGACGATATGCTGATTCATCTTGCCACTCATTCCGCGATTCATGGTAATGGGCGGGACTCGTGGTTGAAGGACATCGCCACCTGGATCGAGCGTTTCGGCGACCAGATTGACTGGGCGAGATTTGTACAAAAAGCGTCTTCGTGGCGTCTTCACTACGCGATTCAATTCGCGCTCGATGTAGTCGAGCAGAAACTAGGCGTTACGATTCCCGCCGAGGCAAAAGCGTCTTTGAAAGGTCAGCGAGTCACTTGGCCCGATCGCCTTACGGTCAAGCAAGCGCCGTTCGATGCGTCGCGGCCCACACGACATGTCTGTGTCAGTGCGATCTGTACGCCGAATTTGGCATTTGTACTCTCGTATCTTTGGGGGATGACGATTCCCGACAAGACGCACATGGCTGACTGGTACAGCGGTCGTCATTTTGGTTGGTTGCCTACGGCGCACGTTTTGCGACTGTGCGGTCCGGTTTTTGGTAAGATTCCGAAGCTCCGCGATTTTCTCTGTCGCGTCGAAGTGCGTGATAGCAAAGTTCATGGGATCGGTGTTTTCGCGAGGCGACGGTTCGGCAGTGGTGAAGTCATATCGCGATTTGCCGGACGGAAAGCGAACCACAAGGGGATGTACATCGTCCCGCAGGTCAACTCAAACGGTGAGACGGTTCGAGTTGAGCTAAGTGGCGACGTGAGATTCCTTAATCACTCGTGTAGTGCGAACGCAACGCTTGATCGGTTCGCGCTGGTGGCAGTCAAACCAATTCCGGCGGGTAAGGAAATTACGATTGATTATGGTCCGGTTGCTTGTTCATGTCGGGATCGAGATGTGAAAGGGTCGAGCTGCTCGGAAGCAAGCGAGAATGGAGTATCGGCGAAGTGAGCGGAGAGAAACATCAACAAGAACAAGTCGTCGCCGAATCTCAAGCCCCGAGCAGCTTCGAAACGTCGCGTCGAGACTTTCTCAGAAAGAGCGGTCGACGGGCTTTGTACGTTGCGCCTGCCGTCTTGACGTTAAGCGCGTCGTTGAAAGCGGCAGCGCTTTCGGGATACGACTCTACCTGTGGCGAAGCGGGTTCTCCTTGCACGATCGATGCTGACTGCTGCGACGCTTTGACATGCATGGCGCTTTCCTGCGCCTAGGAAAGCGAAATGTATACGATTACTCAACCAGCGTTAGTTCAAGACAATGAAACGATTCGCCCCGCGAAGTGCGACGGCATTCGTGCTCACCGTAGCGACGGTGAGGCTGTTCTGTATGACGAGCAAAGCAAAACGACGTATCACCTGAATGAAACTGCGTTTTTGCTTTGGGACGCATGCGACGGAACTCGAACCCTCGGCGATCTCGCCTCGATGTTGAGCGATCGTTATGAGGTGGCAGAGGCGATCGGGCAAGATGATGTAGATCAAATCGCCGCTTTTCTGGCAAAGGTCAAGTTAGTTACTGCGGAGGTGCCCAGTGGTTCGTACCTCGACTAATCTTCAAGACCCATCACGAACGAATCGCGTTGGCATTCGGCTGGGCGATTTCGGCGTAGGGGTTACCAGCGAATTACCCGCCGTCGTTGATGACGTACGCGGTCTCTACGCAGGCGCTCCCGCTTCCGGTAGTGAATGCAATCCCGAGCTTGAGGTGGAGGTCTGTACGACCCAGCGCCGCCTGTTTCGATCGCACCGGTACGGCGTTTTCTGCGATGGCCAGCCGCTTCGCGCAACACTTCCCGCGGCGGAAGTGCTACCTCATGTCGAATGGGGACTCAACTATCAGATGATCACGAAGTGTCGTCACTTGCTACAACTTCACGCAGCCAGTCTTTCGTATCGCGGCGTTGGTGTCGTTTTCGCCGCTCCGTCGGGTAGCGGAAAATCGACGTTGGCGGCTGCGCTACTTGCGCGTGGTTGGAAATATCTTTGCGATGAGTTTGCCTTGATAGATCCGGACAATCTATCGCTTCGTCCATTTCCCAAGGCGATTTGTCTAAAAGCAGGCGCGTTCGAGCTTGCAAAAAAGATGGGTCTGCCGTTGGCGATGGGCCGTCGGTACATTAAAGGAATCAAAGGCGAAGTGGGATATGTAAACCCGTTCGCTATGGGTGTGGGTGCGATCGGGACGCGGTGTCCACTGCGATTCGTTGTGTTTCCGAGGTACGAAGCTCATAGTGATCCTCGAGTTTGGACGATCTCCGCCGGGAAAGCGTCGTTCAACCTTGCGCGATGCGCGCTGAATCGTTACGACTTCGACACGAGCGGCGTCGATCTGTTTACCCGGATCGCAACGACGACAACGACACTTGGGATGCAGTCGGGCGATCTCACCGCGACGTGCGATCTGCTCGAGCGAACGATTGACGGGATGATAGAAGATGAGTAACACTGATCGACCGGTGGGCGACGGCGTCTGCGTGATCATTACGGTTCGCGATGACAAGCTTGCAACTCAGCAGACCCTGCGGGCGCTTTCCACGCAAACACGGACTCCCGATGAAGTGATTGTTGTTGATGGCGGCTCCACGGATGGAACACTCGAAGTCATCCGCAGTTTTAGTCAGGCTGACGCCCGGGTGAAGCTCGTGGAAGCGCCGGGCGCCAACATCTCCGCCGGGCGCAACATTGGAATTCGAGAAGCGACCAGCCGAATCATCGCGACCACAGATGCCGGGTGTCGCCTTGCGCCGACCTGGCTCGCAGAGTTGACTATGCCATTTCGCGATGAGGCAACGATTGAGTTCGTTGCGGGGTTCTATGAAATTGAAGGGGAGACGCTTCTCGAACGTGTGGTCGGTCTGGCGACGATGCGTGGTCAGCTTGATCCGGTTGATCCCGAGCGTTTTAATCCGTCGGCGCGGTCGATGGCGTTCACCAAAGCAGCGTGGCAGCGAGCTGGCGGATTTCCTGAGTGGATTCGATATTCTGAAGACACGCTTTTCGATCACAAAATGCGGGCGTTGAACGTAAATTGGCGATTCGCGCCCAAGGCGATTGTTTCCTGGCGTCCACGGACGTCGTTTCGGTCGATCGCGAGGCAATTCTATAACTACGGAACCGGTCGGGGGCACACGCAAATCGACGCGGTCAGCCTTCGCTACAATCTTCGTAACTTCGCGTTGACGTTAGCGGCGGGGGGCGCGTGCGTGTTGACGCCTTGGGCCCTGCTCGTTGCGGCGTTTCTTTTTACTTACTTTTACGTCTTGGGATTGCATCGGACGTGTTATCGCGTGGCACGCAAACTTGGTAATCTGATGGCGTATCCAGTTTGTTTGGTTGTCATGTGGGTCGTTCTCGCGGCGAACACCTATGGTTATGTAGTTGGCACGGCGCAACGGAAAATGGACGGCGGGCGTTATCGCGATCGGATGACCGCGTATCTTTCTGCTTCTTGCTAGGGTCGTCCATCTCACGAGTATTTCTTGATGTCACAAACTAACGACACCCCTGGGAGCACGCGACGGCGATGGTTGTGCGTTGCCTTCGCATTCCCACCGGTCAATCGAAGCGGCACGCATCGTACCGTGGGATTTGTGCGTCATCTTTTTGCGCGAGGGTTCGATGCGACCGTTCTGACCGCCAAACCAGATGGCGAGTCAATGGACGCGAGGCTAGTTGATCGAGTCCCTCCGACTACGCGTGTTGTGCAGACTCGGTGCGGCGATCTCGTTTCACTTCTTAAGGGATTTCGATTTTTCAAGAAACGCAGCGCCGCAAAACCGATGCACGAGGGCGGTTGTGCAGATTCTTTTGTGGCGAAAGCCTCTCCGGGCCACGGGTTGCGGGAGTGGGTATCGCGACTCTTGCAGATGCCCGATTCGAAGATTGGCTGGATTCCCTCTGCGGTTCGAGCGGGACTCTTGGAGATTCGGCGCGATCGCCACGATGTGATCTTCTCGACGTCGCCCTATGTCAGTGCGCATCTTGTCGCGATGATCTTAACGTGGCGTACCAAGCTCCCGTGGGTGGCAGATTTTCGTGACCCTTGGGGAGACAATCCGTTTCGAGATCTGGGATTTGCAAGCGTTCGCCGTTTGGACGCTTGGCTTGAGCGCCTCGTACTGCGGAGTGCTTCGCACATCGTAATGAATACGCCGACGGCGCGAGAAGCTTTGTGCAGGCGAATTCCGAAGCTGGCGGGCAAGTGTTCTACGATTACCAACGGGATCGACTTTGATCTAATCGATGGTGTTGCTCCCGAACGCATAGTTCCCACAGATTGTTTTGCCCTGACGCATTGCGGTCAGTTTTACGGGATGCGAACCCCGAAGCCATGGTTCAACGCACTGCGCAAGATTCGTGCGACAGATCCCGTTCTCGCAAATCGTATCCGCTTTGTCCTAGTAGGAGCCCAGACGTACGACGGATACACGCTTTCGCAATTGGCTGAGGAATCTGGCGTTGGTGATCTTGTCGAAGTGATAGGAAGTAAATCGCACGCGGAGACACTGTCGATCATGGCAGGTAGCGACGCGCTAGCCCTGGCGACGAACGTGGGGGTAGGGAGCGAGCTGCAAATCCCCAATAAGCTCTTTGAATATCTCGGGATGCGCAAGCCGATCGTGGCAGCCGTTGATGAACGAAACCCCGCGAAGAGGATTCTTGAGGGCGCTGGGTTGGGCGTTTCGATCTGCGCACCTGGCGATGTGTCGGGTCTTGCTCGGGCGATCAAAGAGTGCATCGCGAACGCATCGAGCGGTCACGCGGTTCGCGACTCCGCTTCTATCAAAAAACTCGGTCGAGGGCGCCAGGCTGCCGCGCTCGCACAACTATTTGAGAAGCTGACCGCCCGCCCGCTGGTCGAGTCCACGTCGCCGACGTTAGAATCCGTTGAGGACAAAGGGGTTGGTCGTTCGCTCGCGATCAATGGTGGTGTCCGGACCATGTCCGCTTATGACTCGGGTCTCTCCGGGTAGGGTCATGAGATTCTCATGAATGTTTCGCATGAGTTCCTCGCCGTTGCTGTGCGGAAAATCGACTCGCCCCACGCTTCCCGCGAAAAGGGCATCGCCTACGATTGCAATCCCATATTTCTCGCTGTAAAACGTTCGTCCGCCGGGCGAGTGTCCCGCTGTATTGAAGATTTTCCAAGTCGATCCATCTAGCTCGATTGTCTCTCCGTGAGGCAGATCGCGCGGGTCTGTCACGTTCGCCGTGATGCTTCGACCCATGAGGGCTGAGAGGTTCGCGTTGGGGTCGGTCAGCATGTCCCACTCTTCTTTGGCGAGGTAGACGGGCATCTCGCCCAGAGCTTCGCGGACTTCGTCGATCCCGGCGATGTGGTCCGGGTGTGCGTGGGTCAAGACGATGGCCTCACAGGTGAGCGACTTCGCGCGGACGTGGTCGATGATTTCTTCGGCCTGGGGAGGCAGCCCGGGATCGATAATCCAGCAAGGACCGTTCTCGCGAAGATAGATCGTGAGTCCATTTTCCATATAGACGCCGTCGTTGGTGACATGGATGTGAATCGCTGGGTCGTTCATTTCTTGCCCTTCGAGGTTTGCTCTTATTAAATGCAGGTCGCGCGTCGACCGCTCTGGCGGAGGATCTTACCTCGGTTACGTCAGAATCCCAAGTCGTTGTGCGGGATTCGCCTCGATCGCGTACAATCTCCCCGTGGCAGATCTAATCAGCGAGTCGATTCAACCCGTGGGCGGTTTTGTCAAAGGGGCTTCAACTGCACGTAGCGAGCCAGCACTTCCCGCTGGTTTTATTTGGCGAGGGAGCACATACCAAGTCGTAGCTACCCTAAGCGCTTGGAAAGAATCAGATCGCCACGCGGGTCGGGCGACGGGTCAGTCCTACCTTCGAAAGCACTGTTATGAGCTGTCGATGAGCGATGGATCGACCTGGACAGTATACTTCACGCGCCAAGGACCGCGGAGCGGCGATCCGAAAAAGCGCTGGTTCTTGTACACAGTTGGCTAACGGTCGGTCACTGCGTGCTTAAGCAACGCGGATCGTTTCTAGCTACCTTTGCGCTGGCTAATTCGATATTCCCTGATCGCGTTTCCTCCGCGCAGACGTCCCCACGCCTTGGCGGAGTGGCTTAAACTCCCGATGTTTACATCTCGCGGACAGTCCCTTGTTCATGTCCTTTGGATAGATCTTGTGAAGATAATTCTCTCGCAGACGCGGTCCAGCGGATGCTTTTGCATGTTTTTCGCCGATAACCTCGGGCAATTCTCGCGAGCCCCGAGCCTCGGTATCGTACGCTGAATTTGGAGTAGAAGCAGCCTAGAACGTCCCAAATCGTAATTGCGGGCCGTTCGAAACCTTGAGGGGAGAAAGCCATGAGCCGAACCAACAATTCTCGCAAACGACGTGCGAACAAGAACCAAAACCCGCCCGTGAAGAAGAAGCCTACCATCGAAGCGCTCGAACCGCGCATCCTCTTATCAGCAACGTGGACCGGAACCGACGGTGTAGATACATTCGTTGGTGGCAACGGTGTCGATGAAGCTTATGGCATGGACGGCGACGATACGATGTCCGGCGGTAACCAGGACGACCT
>JAJDDZ010000068.1 GCA_029260025.1 Phycisphaerae bacterium
CTGCCCGACGGTAAAACTGCAGTTTTTGCCCAAAACAGCTTTGATCCATTCCACTCTCATTTTTGCTTGCACACCTTTCATTCTTGGACCTCCTTGAAAAAGCCAACTAAACCTTCGATTCGTTAGTGCTGATATTATACTGCTACCGCTGATATTTGTCAAGCCCTTGAATTGGGCATTGGCGCGGGATTTTCGAGCGAGTAGCTTACTTGTAGTCAGGATTGTTGATTTTTGAGGGCTTTGGCATGATCACCGGCGCAGACATTCGGAGATACCGCAAGTCGATTGGCTTTAATCAGGTTGATTTCGCTGATCAAATGGGTTTGTCGCAATCCGGGCTAAGTCAGCTCGAAAGCGGGCGGATTGCGGTATCGGATGAACATCTCGCTCAACTCGGGGATCGGTTTTCCGATCATGAGTTTGAAGCGTTTCTGGGCAAGCGCGCGACCACCCGAGATGCGTCCAGACGGGCTTTGACATCCACGACCGGGAAATACCTTTCACTAACGGTGTTTCCTTGGGAGGAAGGATATGATCTCGGGCAGGTACCTTCGCCCGATCAAGCGGTAGATTTAGTAACGATCCGCGCGACGAGCAAGGCGACGATCGCTTTTCAAATGCCGCGGGAATCCGTTCACTGGGTTAGGGGCGAGATACTCGTCTTCGAAGAATGTCGAAGCGATGGTATTTTGGATCAAGACATCTGCTTGATTCAGGTTAAACCACCAAGGGCTCGCACCTCAAAAACTGTGCTCGCAGTAGCTCGTCTCACCTCGAAGCGCGGTTCATTGCCACATCTAACCCCGATTGTCCCAAGAAGCCCGACTCTCTCAGCGAGAGATGAGTCGATCATGGTCCTCATGCGAGCAGTGTTTCGCGGTCGGCGAGTATAGTTATTTCCAGAAGGTAATCACATGGAATACTTGACTTCAGCGAACTTCGTCTTGCATCGATGAGAAACTCCTGCCGCTTGAGCATACGGCGATGGGATACCTATCGGGGCTCATGTACGATCACTTGAAGTCCATTGTCCGCGTCTCAAATACGAAGAACGAAACTATGACATCCTATCTCGCACACAGCAAAAATGGAGGCGGCGAAGGAGTCGCCGATCCTCTAAAAAATCATCTGATGCTCGTCGCCGATCGCGCCGCTGAATCCGCTTTAGAGTTGAATCTCTCAGCGCAAGCACGACTGGCGGGCATGCTGCACGATTTGGGAAAATACGGCGACCAATTCCAAAGACGCTTGAACGACCCATCAGAGCGAGGACGCGACCATTCATCCGCTGGCACGTTTCTAGTTGCCCAAAAATACAAGTCCCTCGGCGTACTACCCGCCTTGGCAATCGAAGGCCACCATATCGGCTTGCAGAAACTCGAAACGTGGAAAGACATTAGAGATCGAATCGGCGAGGCATTGAATGCAGATGCAAACCGTACTCAATCGGAAAAGTCGATGACCGAATCCGATCTTTCATTATTATGGAAACGGTACAATGATGATGGCTTGGACTTGCCAAACCTCAAAGACGGCACCTGCTCAACCAACGAACATAACCTAGCCAACATGCTCGATGTTCGTATGCTTTTCTCCACCCTCGTAGATGCTGATTTCGTTGAAACCGAAGCACATTTCAACGGCGATGCGAATAACCCAACACAACACCGACCCGATGGTCCAGCCTTGAACCCGGGAAAAGCATTTGCCGCCGTCCAACGCGAAATCGAAATCCTCGCAAGCTCACCCAATCCCAATGCGACGACTAACTTACTAGCCGTGCGAAAGATGCTCTTCGAAGACTGCTGCATAGCAGCGACTACCCATCAACCGGGCATCTTCACGCTTTCAGCGCCCACCGGCGCAGGCAAGACCCTCGCAATGCTCGCTTTCGCCTTGCGTCACGCAGAAAAATATAGCCTTCGTCGCGTGATCGTCGTCATGCCATTCCTAAGCATCATCGATCAAACCGCAGCTATCTACCAAGAACTTTTTTCTCATGCAAATGGCTTTGAACCAAACTTCGTAATCGAAGATCACAGCAATACACACTCTGACGACGATGATGATGGCATTCCCGATAGCGTTAACTCAAACCGCAGAATCCATAGGTTGCTCTCTGAAAATTGGGACGCACCCATCGTACTCACCACAAGCGTCCAATGCCTCGAATCCATAATGCACAATCGCCCGTCCGCATGCAGAAAGCTCCACCGGATGGCGAACAGCGTCATCCTGTTCGACGAAATCCAAACTCTACCGAAACACCTCGCAGTACCGACCCTCGCAACGCTTTCGCGATTGTGCGAACGTTTCGGTTCAACAGTTGTCTTCAGCACAGCCACACAACCAGCTTTCGATCATCTCGATGAATTCGTTTCCAAAGAGGCAATACCAGGATGGAAACCAACAGAAATCACATCAGATGCGGCAAAGCTTTTCGCCCCATCCGCTTCGAGAATCAAGGTCCGATGGCGTCACGACCATGAAATCAAGTGGGAAGCACTTGCCGACGAAATCGAAACCGGCTCTCAGCAAGTTCTTTGCATTCTAAATATGAAGAAACATGCCCAACACCTAGCCCAAATTCTTCAAGATCGCAGAATTGAGGGCACGCTCCATCTTTCAACAAACATGTGCAGCAAACATCGCATGGATGTCCTCAAAACGGTTAGGCGAAGATTGAAAGATTCCCAACCGGTTCGCCTGATCGCAACCCAATGCATCGAAGCCGGCGTTGATATTGACTTTCCAGTGGTCTATCGAGCATTCGGGCCACTCGATTCAATCGCCCAAGCAGCCGGACGCTGCAACCGAAACGGCAAACACGAAAACGCGGGTACCCTCCATGTTTTCAAACCCGAGGATGACTCCTATCCACGAGGTGGATACAAACAAGCGGTCGAAACAACACGATCATTCCTGAAGCAACAGAGCATGTCCGCCCAAGGGCTCGACCGCATCGATATTCTCAACAACCCCGAACATTTGCGAAGCTACTACAAGCAACTCTTCGATCTCTCGGGAACTGGCAAGGAAGACAACGATTTAACTCGCGCTATTGAGGAATGCAATTTCGGAACGGTCGCCAAGGAATACCGACTCATCGACAGCAACACCTTCAACGTCCTTGTCCCCTACGACAAGCAAGCGTTTGAAAAACTCTGCAAAGAAACAGAGCAGGAAGAATTCCATAACCCAAAAGCAATCCGCTCATGGATCAAAAGGGCAAGGGCACACGCGGTTAGCCTCTACCGCCCAAACGCCTCACAACAATACAGCAATTCGACCGTGATGCATTTCATCGAAGCGGTTCAATTCAGCGGAAAAAAAGAACGTAGCGATAGCGAAGCAACGTGGTTTATCGCATTACCGACCGCCAAATACAACCCCCTCCTCGGCTGGGCGGATGGGGATGCTGGGGTCATCTGATATAAACATAAACCGTGCCAGGGAAACGACTTACAAGCCGCCACCCTGGCACGGAGTCAACAACCGTGAACATTTAACATGTTTCAATCCGCGCCCCCGTAAATGGGGCGATTGAGTAGTCATTGTAGTCGTTTGACGTATCTTCGGACATCAGCTAAGCTACTGTTCATGTTAAATGTTCACTTATATGTGACTCCAGGAGGTTAAATATGATCCATAAAGTTCTTGTCGTCGATTTACCTTGCGACCAAGACAATGGCAATCTTGTCTTGATCCACATCCGGGGCCGCCTATGGGTGCTGATTGAGGCTGATAACAAGTTGCCGACTCTTCAAGATCGAAAGTCGGCTGACCAATCCAAGCCGCAACCGATACGCGGTCGCGGTATCGACCCACGAATCTTCGAGGAAGATTGACACACCCTGATTCGCGAGTTAGCGTTCTGTTAGGTCGAGGATTTTCACTGATTATCCCTTGCCTGAATACAATTCAGGTTTCTAAAAACGGTCTAAACCGGAAGGAGGTTCCAAATCATGGAACGAAACAACTGCAAGACGCATGTGATCGAGGTCAAGGGCGACTTCGCATGCTTTTCACGCCCCGAGCTAAAGGTCGAACGCTGGAGCTACCCCTGCCCCACGCCAAGCGCCGCTCGTGGCGTTTTCGATGCCATTTATTGTCACCCGCCAGAATTCCGATGGCAGATCACAAAAATCGAAATCCTAAAGAACCCGACTTACCTCGCTCTGCGTCGCAATGAAGTTAGCGCCGTCGCCAGCACCAGAAACGTCAAGCAATGGATGAAAGGAACCAAAGAGCCAGAATCGCAGAAAGCCGACGACAACACCATCCGCCAACAGCGCCAAACAATGGCACTCCGCAATGTAGAGTACCGACTTCACGGGCAAATCATCCCCTGGCCTGGCTTCGAGCGAAAACAATCCGCATTCGACGCTCAATTCGTGCGCCGCGCGAGTCGCGGCAAATGTTTCCAGCAACCCTATCTCGGTTGCAGAGAATTCGTCGCCTTTTTTCGACATATAGAAGACGTTCAGGCGGAACAAAAAACGACACCACCTATACCACTAGATCAGGACATTGGTTTCATGGTCTACGACGTATTCGATCTTGAAAAGAAGAACACCAACATGGCTGCCCCATCCATTAGCCTCTTCAAGGCGATCATCAACGGCGGCGTACTCGACGTGCCAGATTATTGCAGCGACGAAGTGCTTAAACCTGAAAGAAAGGCAAGCTAATGCTCGCGAACCTTCTTGAATACGCAAAACGCGAAGGCATCGAAGCCGAAGCAGGCTTTAGAACAAAAAACATCCGCTGGCTAGTGCAATTCTCCGAAAAGGGCGAGCTCCTAGACGTTTTCGATTTAACCCCAGAGGGCGGCAAACGCCGTGGACGAGATTTCGCAAATACGCCACACCTGCGATTCTCCGGCGACACCCCCATGCGTCAGTTCCTCGTTGATACTCTGAAGTTTGCAATCTTGTTCGGCGAAGAAAAACCTGACGCAAAGCTTCTCACCAAGCACGATTTCTTTCTTCAGCAAATGAAAGACGCGTCCGAATGTGATCCTGCGTTTGGTATTGTTGCCAAGGCTCTCGCAAACCCCGCTATTCGCGAAAGCATCTGCAAAGAAATGGTTGCTCCAGACCGTAAAGCCAAACCAGTCGATAACGTCACTTTCGCGGTCATGGAATCCGGTACACCGCGAATTCTTGTCGAGGAAGATTGCTGGCACGATTGGTGGCGAGAACACTTCCCCACCCTCCTGAATCGCGGCAACGACGATGACGAACAAGAACCAATGCGATGCCTAATAACAGGCGTGCTAGGAGAAGTCGCCGATACGCATCCGAAAATCAAGGGTCTCGGCGGCGTTGGCGGACTGATTGATACCACGCTGATTTCCTTCAACAAGGATTCGTTCTGCAGTTACGGCTTGGAGCAATCGCGTAATGCAGCGATTTCCAAGGAAGCAGCCCAGCAGTACGTCGCGGCTCTCAATCAAGCGATCGACCGGGGCGTAACCATGGCAGGAACGAAGATTGCTTTCTGGTATGTGGGAGAAAAAATTGCTCCAGAAGAAGACCTCTTCCATGAACTCCTACAAGGCATAGACTTCGGCGACTCTGAACTCACAGAATCCG
>JAJDDZ010000069.1 GCA_029260025.1 Phycisphaerae bacterium
GCCCTTCAAATCTCTGAATAACCTGCAAAAACCAGCTGTTCAGGCTACGCCGAACAGCCAGAGTGCGCACCTACAAGGCTACTTGCGTCGTATCGTCTTTGGCTGTTGCCTCGACGCGCCAACGACACCCGAAGCAGAAGCCCGCTCATCAGAATCCATGACATCACGCTTGAGACCATCCATGAACGTCGCAACCGTATCCCGCTCACGGATCGCCTGATCGTCGTGGCAGATAACATCATTTGTTACGATCGAAGCCATCGTATGAATGCTGCGGAACCCATCGCGCCAGTTCAGCTCCACCCCGCGATGGACGACTCTTGTACGCCGTGCTGGCTTCGTTCGCCTCGCTCGTGACTTCTCGCTTGCCGAGAACTCTGTCTTCTCAAGCTGGCGGTCAGCCATCGCGAGGGCTGGGGGGCCGTAAGATCCACCGAGAACTGTAGGGGCGACCTCGCGATCAGCGGTCTTGCTGTTTTTCTGAGTCGGCTTCGAAGGCCTTGTGCGGGCGGCCTCGGCCTCCTGCATCGACTTGCCCATGGCGAGACGTTCGCGACGTTTCTGTGCCATGTTAGCCTTGGCAGCCTCAGCAACTTTCGCTTCACGACTCCGTCGATCCTCCGTCATCCGCTTCGCCGTTGTTTTTCGTTCCGCGACCTGCCGCTCCATCGCCTTAACACTCTTTTCAAGGGCCGCGAGTTTGGTTTCCGTCCGTTGTGAACCTTGCTCGCCAACCATTTCAGTCACCTTCATCGCCCGCCTATCGAGCTCTCTCTGAAGACGAGCGAAGTCAGCCCAAGGATCGGGCGTCTGAGTAGACATGGGAGCGTCAAAAAGAACCGGCGAATATGCCAGCGCATCAACGATAGGCCATTCCGGCGCAGTTCCCGCGAAGTCAGTCTCATCGAAGCACCGACGCTCGTTATCCATGATGTCGATTAACTCGTCGAGCGTGACAAGCTCCTGGTTCCACTCGATTCGCGGGGCGGACATCTCGACATCCTCAACCCTCGGCACCGCGTTTGTCGAATTCTTGAGTTGATCGGCGGACTTGGGACTCGCGTCGGCAACTCGCTTCTTTTCCATCGCAGTCGGTCGCTTCGGCGTAACCTCCGCCAGACGATCTTTCATTGGCGCACGCGGCAACGGAATCAAAACCGCTTCAGTCTCGATAGATTCCTCGTCAGTCAAGAAATCTTCGTATCGAAGATTAGGGGTACCCGTCGTATGACGAGTGATTTCAACGGGCGGGGTCATCAACTTCGTCGAATCTACTAGCTTGGTCGGGGTGGGCTCGATGAATTCCTCATCCGTTAGGAAATCCCCGTAAGGTTCCACCTTGGCAACTACAACCGGCGCAGTCTTCGCATCCTCGATCTCGAAGAACTCCTCTTCCATATTGAAAGAAAGTCTTTCGAGTTCGTCAGCCAAGAGCGAACGTCTCGCGACGGTTGGCATCTCATTCTCAAGTTCGTCGCACTCGACATCGCCGCCGATCGTAAGGACATCCTCATCCGAGACAGCAGACACCGGACGCTTCGACGACGCAATATGCGTCTCGATCGCCGCGTTGATGGTCTCGATCAGCAGTTCGCGATCACAGTCCCCTTGAACATCGAGTTCGTCGATCCTCGGCAGAATGCGACCAGCCATCTGGACTTCCGGGTCCGACGCTTCGCCATTGCGAATCACGTCAGCCGACCCAGACAGAATCGAACGAACAACCTTCGCCAGGATATCCGGGGAATCGTCACGAACCGTGAACTTCGGCGTAACCGTCTGAACAGCTGCCTCCGTTCGCGTCCGGGTCGGGGTCGGGGTTATTGCCGCGACTCGAAGCTCTCTCCGCTCGGTATTCGCCGAATCTTCTTTAAGAATGCGCGGCGCAGAAATTTCGTGCGCCTCAGCGAACTGTGAATCGACCGTCTCCGCCTTCTCAAGCTCTAGCGCAAGCAAATTAGCCGTGACTTCATCCAGCTGCGTCTGGGCAACGCTGAAGTCTCCACTTATGTCAAGTACGCGCCGAAACGCATCGACAGCCTTGGCGTATTGGCGATTTCCACGATACAGGAGCCCCAAGTTATAGTAAGCATCGGCTTCCGGAAGAACCAGACGGAAAGTCGCCAACGCATCATCAAACCGACCCTGCTTGCTCAGAACAAGAGCGAGGTTGATATGCGCCCGCGCCATCGTCGGACGAAGCTCGATCGCCCGTCGGAGCGAACGCTCCGCATCATCCCACCGCCCTGCAAACATATATTCAAAGCTAAGATCGTTATGAAGAATCGCGTTGTCGGGTTTGATCTCAGTAGCGCGAGCGACAGCCTGGATTGCCAAGTCATGCTTTCCCGCCAAGCTATACATGCGGCCGAGGCGATGATACGCAGCCACATAGCTGTGATTCAAAGCGACCGCTTTCCGATACTGTGTGATCGCCTTGCCGACGTTGCCCTGCTCTTCAAACAGTAAGCCCGCAGCAAAATGCGTCTTCGGGAGAATCTTCGGAGCCTCCGTCTCAGGCATCGGACTGGATCGCGCCTTGGAAAGCTGGCCGAGTCCAGGGTATTGCATACGGGCAGCTTTTGAATCAGCTTTTTGACAACCGCCAACAATGAGCGTGGCGGCGAACAGAGCGACGATAGTCTTTGATCTTTGCATAGCTCGGGTCACCTCTTTAGTGATTAGACGGTTGGTTAGTTTCCTGATGGAGCCGACAACAATGCAGATGGAGAATCAGCGCCAGAACCTTCAGCCGCTGCCGGACCGCGGTCATCCACTGCGATCGACCTGGAAGCCCGCTCACCGTATCCACCGCCGATCATGGATTCGACTTTGACTCGACTCATATCGCACCCGGATACCTCAAGGTACTCACGGATATGTGCGATGCGGTCGCCAACCATGTCCGAGCTCGCAGAGCGAGAATCGTATCGAACGATCCCACCGTATGTGTTGAGCAAGATAGCCATACGCTCTAGCCTCGCCGCCCCTGTACCGTTCAGCTCAGTTGTATGAGGAACGAAATGCTCATCAACGATCGCCATATCATGAAGCATCGCACTATCGGCCATGTCGGTGAGATGATGACCATAGTTTCGCTTCATCGTATCCATCTTTCGATGGGCACGAGCAGTCGAAGAAAGCTTGTTGTTTCCTGGGGAATTACAACCCACAGCCGAGATGGCGATGACGCCAACGATTGCAAAAAGAAGATTCTGTCGCATCACAATTCGCTCCTGATACTTGCCTGTCGCCTAAGTTGAATAAACGCGAGTAAACCATCGTGCGGAACCGCATACATCCGCAACGTCGCGTCTTTTGATCCGCGAGTTGTTCATCGAGCAAAACACGACAACCTCTTCGCTGATAATCATACGAAAAACAAACAAAAAAAAGGGCTAGAACACCGCGGGCAATGGTCTCCAAAACTGACTTTTCAGCACAGCCAACAACGAAAAACCAGTTTGGCGTCGCGACGATTCTTCGATAGGCAAGACGCACAACCGAGATTACAATACTGGCGATGAATACTGACATATTGAAACAGCTCGAAAACGCGCGGAAATTGCACGCAAAAAAAATTGTCGTAGATACTCACTGCGATACCACCCAACACCTTCTCAATACTGATTGGGACATCACAGCAAGACACGACGAAGGGCACGTGGATATCCCGCGCATGCGCGAAGGCGGAATTGACGCGATGTTTTTCGCCGTCTACGCACCACGCCCGAGCGAACCCGGAGAAGGAATTGCTGCCGCAAGACACCAAATCAGTGCCATTCAAAGCATGGCAGCCCGCCACAGCGACCAGATCATCCTCGCCAAAACCGCCGCAGACGTCCGCAACGCGAAAACCGAGGGAAAAATAGCGATCCTCATAGCGATCGAAGGTGGATACCTGATCGAGGATTCGTTGGACATCCTTCGCGAGTTCCACCTCGCAGGCGCAACCTACCTGACGCTCACCCACAGCTTTCATACAAGCTGGGCAGACTCATGCGGCGTTCACACTGACCTTTCGCCACGACACAACGGGCTCGCACCATTCGGAAAACAGGTCATCCGAGAATTAAATCGACTTGGGATGATGATCGACGTCTCGCACGTCAGCGACAAGACATTCAGAGATGTTCTTGAGCTTTCGGAGGCTCCCGTCATCGCCACGCACTCATCCTGCCGAGCGATCTCGCCCCATCGCCGCAACATGAGTGACGAAATGATCAAATCGCTGGCAGATGCTGGCGGCGTACTCCAGATTAACTTCGCATCGGCGTTCATCGACCCCAACTTCCCCCCCATCGACATCGACGCGTTGACCGCATGGCGAGCCGACAAAACCCTCCCAAGACCCGCCTTTTTTGCCCATTCGACGCCCCTCGAAGTGCTAGTCGACCACTTTGATCACGCACTACAGCTCGTCGGAACAGATCACGTGGGCATTGGCACCGACTTTGACGGCGTCCCCACCTTGCCCGATGCTATGCAGGATTGTTCGATGCTACCGAATCTGACCGCTGCCCTCCTCGCTCGCGGATATGGCGAGGAAGACCTCGGCAAGATGCTCGGCGAAAACGCACTTCGCGTCATGGAAGCAGTCCAAACTTTGGGCCAATAACGCCAAGACCTATATCGACGACAGCAGAGAAACAACGACGCTACCATGGCACGTCAACTCAGACGCACCACTAAGAAGGTCTTACCGCGACGACGACCACTCGCCGTGTTCGTGACGCCCTTGGGACTCTTGGCGATTGGACTGGCCCTTTACGTTCCGGGGCTAAATTGGGGGCTCCCGGCAACAGTCTCATGGAGTCAGGACACCATCGCCGGCATGAGGACGATAGGCCCGATGGAACAATGGCCCGAGGTCTGGCGGGGAAGGTATCCCCCAGGTCACTACATGATCCTCCGCGCGGTATATCAACCTACCCTAAGCAGATGGGACGCTTCCGGAGAGCGATTCGTCGATCCAGTATCGGGCAATCGAGTCCTCGCCCCCCCACACCGGGAGAAAATCGGCGAGCTATTCTTACTCGCAAGGCTCGTAAGCTTGGTAATGGCCCTCGCGGCTGTGATAGGCGTATGGGCCAGCGCGCGAGAATTGATCCGCGACGAACTAGGCACAGCCATCGCAGCCATCGCATTTATGTCAGGTGCGGGGTTCACCTATTTCGCCAGACTAGGCAACGTAGACGCTCCGTCGATCTGCTGGTTTGCGTGGAGCTTGTTCTTTTATGCACGCGCCCTACGTTCACGAAGAATGCTAAACGCCGCAATGCTAGGCCTACTCGGATCGTTCGCGATCAGCACAAAAGATTCACTGGCGGGAATGTACCCAGGAATGGCGATCGTCCTACTTGTGCTAGAAATAAAGCACTTTCGTGACAACCGAGACGCCCCCAGCACTCGCGTGATAGACAATCCGGCGATAAAGGCATTGCTCCAGCCAAGGTGGCTAGTAGGAATTCTCTTTTTCGTGGTTCCTTACCTCGTTATTAACGGGGCGTTCGCCAACTGGGACGGATACGTTACGAGAATGACTTATTGGCTAAGTCCGCCGGCCACGTCGCTTCATGCACAGCAGTATCACCACCTGACGCAGCTCCACCTGCTCTGGGCATCGGTGCGATACAGCGCCACAGCCACTGGTTGGCCCATGGTCGCCGGCCTGATAGCATCCATGTTCTACATTCTCAAGAGACATCGCGCACTTGCCGCGGTCGTGCTTCCGCCAGTCATCGGGTACTACTTGATCGTCATCGCACCTCAGGGATTCGTATACGAACGCTTCCTGTTCCCCATCTTGGCTGTCATTTGTATACCGGGAGGACTCGTTGCCTCAGCGCTCCTGCGAATGCGGAGAATCCACCCAGCACTGCGAATCACGATAGTTTCCGCAGCGATAATCCCGTCGCTCGCCTACACCATGGCGCTCAATGTCGAGATAATGAACGATACACGATACGACGCAGAAGACTGGATCCTGGAAAAAGTCTCGACCAACACGAGCATCGGTGCTCTCGTTAATGACTTGGACCGCCCGTTCAAGCCCCAGTACTTGCCCCGTATTCACCACATGGGGTACACAACATTTCCGATCATCGCCCAAACTGAGGTCTTCGAAACGCCGCAGCCCGAGCTTTTGCTGCTATCACAGTACGATCACGAGGATTTCGACGAGGATCAGCTTGCGTGCGTCGACCACCTGTTTGCCGGACGCCTGGGCTATGAGGTCGTCGCGCAGTTCAATGCAAAGCAGCTCGGAACCGGTCGAAGCTGGCTGGCGGTTGCGGGATGGCTTGCCCCGACCCCTGGAAAAATCAGCCCCACCATCACGATATTCAAACGAAAAGATCGTATCCCGCTTAATTAGAACGGGCTGGCCGTTTAAGTTGGCACCAAGATTCGGCTACCATCGACAACCTCATGACTCAAAACCGTCGCGAAAATTCGCCAGACACTTACCCCAACCTCATCCTCGCGTCCGCTAGTCCGCGCCGCGCAGCGATTCTCCAGGAGCACGGCTTTAATTTCACGGTCGTCTTCCCGCCCGAAGACGACCCCTCCGCCCTCCCGGCAAATCTCCAACCGGCTGATTTCGCAGAAGCCCTATCGATCCAAAAAGCAAATGCAGTGGCCCAGAAACTGAACGACGGATTACTCCTCTCAGGAGACACGGTCGCCGCCCTCGGAAATGAAATCTTTGGAAAAGCAACCGATCGCGAAGACGCCGAGAGAATCCTTCGCGCAGTCACAGCAGTAACCCACCAAGTCATCACCGCCCTAACGCTCCTGGATGCAAAGACCGGTCGAACAATGACACGGCATGCCACAACCGCAATCACCATGCGCGAGCTAACGGACTCAGAAATGAGTGACTATCTATCGACAAACGCGTGGGAAGGAAAAGCAGGCGCCTATGGCATCCAAGACCACGGCGACGCCTTTGTCGAGAAGATCGAAGGCAGCTTCACCAATGTCGTCGGACTCCCCATCGAGTTGCTAAAAGAAATGCTAGACGGATGGATAGAGGAAAGCGGCTTCGATGCTACGCATAAAGTCTAAATAAGTGACTCGTACGCGGCACGCACATCGTTTTCGTCAACGCCATCGCGAACCACAGGACACCCGATCCCATCAAGAAGTACAAATCTCGGCGACCCTGCTGTCGCCTTCTTATCTCGCAACATCGCATCGCGGATCCGATCCCACGACATCGCCTCCGGCAACCGAACGGGAAGGTCATATTGCGAAAGTACTGACTCTACGCGAAGAACCTCCGACTCACCAAGCAAGCCCGAGGAATGGGATAGACGACTCGCTGCGACCATCCCAAGAGAAACACATTCGCCGTGACGCAACGAAAACCCACAGCAAGACTCGATTGCGTGACCGATCGTATGGCCGAAGTTCAAAAGAATACGTTTCCCGCTTTGCTCTTTCGCATCGCCCGAAACAATGTCACCTTTGAAGACGACATTCCGCTCAATCAACTCCCCCACAAACGACCCTGCCAACGACAGAACCGCCGAGGCGTTTTCCTCGTGCCACGACAGAAAGTCTTCCGAAAACAAGATCCCATGCTTGATCGACTCCGCCAATCCAGCACAAATGTCACGGAAAGGAAGCGTCACCAAGACCTGAGGATCAATCGCGACAAGTTTGGGTTGATGAAACGCGCCCACCAGATTCTTCCCCCCGGGAATATTGACAGCCGTCTTCCCCCCGATCGAAGCATCAACGCAAGATTCCAGCGACGTCGGACAAATCGCGAAATCGACACCCCGCATCCAAGTCGCTGCCACAAACCCCGCCAGATCGCTAACGACCCCGCCCCCAAGGGCCACGATCACGGAATCGCGACCCGCACGGTTGTCTGAGAGAAACCGGTAGATAACCCCAGCGGTCGTGAGTCGCTTGGACTGCTCGCCCGGTCTAATCGAGAAACTTAGAGGAGTCCATCCAGCCCCAACCAAGGACGCCCCAATACCAGCCCCATACAGCCCGCCGACCGTTTCATCAGTGATTACGACGGCCGCCCGACCCCTACTCGGACCGCAGTGCTCGACCAACGCCTCTCCTAACGCAGAGAGAGCCCCCGCTTCGACCACCACAGTAGTCAAATCGCCGTCTACAATCAGTTGAATCACACCCATTCGCTCATCCTACCCCACCAGACCCCCACCAGCTAATGCGTCGAAAACGGCTCCAGAGCGTAGATCCGCTTCGTTAGCGCATTTTTCGCCGACAAGCCGACAGACACAACCCATTGTGGCAATGAACCTTAGACCCACAACATCAAACAAATCACAGCTACCTATTTCGGACCAGTCCATTGACGAAAATCTGAAAGTCCGGTATCATCGACCCTCAGATGAGTAGAACAGTAACGCGACAACGTCGCGCATTCAAAAAAACAACATCCGCCCCCAAGCAGATCCGAACTTTTCGCTCCGCAGTGAAGTTTTTAAATTCACTAACTAATTTCGAGCGAGTTATAGGGCCTCAGTATACCTCTGGCAAGTTTGGAATCTCTCGGATCACGCGGATTCTCAGCGCCCTGGACAATCCCCATCGCGACTTCAAGACCGTCCATATCGCCGGAACAAAAGGCAAAGGCAGCACCACGGCCATGCTAGCAGCCATGGTTCACGCCTCAGGGCATAAGGTAGGGATGTATACATCGCCCCATGTCCTAGATATTCGTGAGCGGATCCAAATCGACGGCGAGATGATCTCTGAGTTAGAATTCGCACGCGCAATCGCCGCCGTTTCGGCTGTTACGACCAAAGCGAAAGTCCCTGATCCAACGTATTTCGAAGTGTTGACCGCGGCCGCTTTCAAGTTCTTCCGCGACCAAGGTGTCGAGCTTGCAGTTATTGAAACCGGACTCGGCGGTCGCTTGGACGCCACCAACGTCATCACGCCGGAGGCGATCGGTATCACCAGCATCAGCATCGACCACATTCACCAACTCGGCTCGTCGCTCGAGGAGATCGCCGCGGAAAAAGCGGGCGTTATGAAAAAAGGCATCCCTGTCATCTGTGCACCTCAGCGAGACGGCGTGAAAAAAGTCCTTCGCGACGCAGCCGCAGAAAATGAATCCACAATGCGATTCTGTAATGAGGACGTCGATTTCAGCTATCGTTTTGAGTTTTCTCGGGCTTCCGGAAAGCATGCACGCATTTGCCTAACCACTGGTACGAGCAAGTTCGAGCACGTCCAAGTCCCCATGATGGGCGAGCACCAGGCGGTCAATTGCAGTCTCGCACTCGGACTACTCGACGTCCTCAGAACGCGCGGGATTGAGGTTGACGATCAACTCGCGATGACGGGCCTGAGCACAGTAGAACTACCCGGAAGAATGCAAATGATCTCGGAAGATCCTCGCATTCTCGTAGACGGCGCACACAATGCCGCCAGCATCGATGCACTCATGCGAGCGGTAGGACAAAACATCACATACGACTCGATGGTCGTCATCTTCGGATGCCAAAAAGACAAAGATATAGACGGGATGATCCGACGCATTCAGGTCGGCGCAGACAAAGTCATTTTCACGACCAGCGGCTCGCCCCGATCGGCGGAACCTGCGGAGTTGGCCGCGCTCTATGTCGAACACTCGGGGAAGATGGCCCAGGTTGCAAGCACCCTAGACGACGCGATGCAAATCGCTTTGGGTGCGATCAGTCGCGAAGACGTAATCTGTGTCACCGGATCGTTCTACCTCGCTGCGGAAGCAATCCGCCAACATAGCGGCCCGGCCCCGATTAATATAGAAGCCGACTAGTCCGCATCCGCAGGTCCCGCTAGAATTCGACACACTTGGTCGATAAATCCGTAACCCCCGAAGGGCAGCCGGGTGAAACCCCTTAGTCGAGAGCGCGTATGGATCCAGAGACACAAGAACCCGTCGGCGCCATCTTCCGCAACGGCGAGGTTCAATTCAAAGACACCCCAGAATGGAAAGAAGGCACACGCCTCGAGGTAATACCTATCACCCCGCCGCGATTCATCGAAAAACCAACGGGACACGTTATCATCGTCGGGTTCGGACTAGCAGGCCGCTGCGTCGCCGACCTACTCGATGGGAAGAAAATCCCATACACGATCATCGAAAAAAACGAAGTCACCGTTGAAACCCAACGAGCCCTCGGACGAACCGTCGTCCCAGGCGACGCGTCAAGCACAGAAACCTTGATCGAGGCGGGGCTCAACACAGCCTCAATCCTCGCACTAACGATCCCAGACGAATCCGCGGTACTCGAAGCAACCTCCCTCGCCAGACGCCTTCGCCCCAAACTCTACATTATCGCTCGAACCAACTACGCCTCCAAGGGAATGCGGGCATCCCAGCTTGGCGCGGACGACGTCGTCAAGGCGGAGCAGGCAGTCGCCGTCCAGTTCTACGACCGACTTTATTCACTCCTCAACCGCCCCGCCGCCCAACCGGCAACCTAGTCGCACACGATCCCGCCCCACACATGATTAGATCTAACATAACTCGCAGATCAGACATACTCTCGCTAGAATCGTCGCACGACCGAAAGGAGTTAGAAACCATGAAAAACATCTCGATCAGTCTGGTTGTCCTTGGGCTACTGATGTTCGCTGGCTGCGCATCCAGCGGACCGCGTAAGGCCACAGCCGGATGCGCCACATGCATTTTCAACATGAAGGATGTCACCGGATGCAAGCTGGCGGTGAAAATCGACGGTGCGCCCTACCTCGTTACCGGTAGCGACATCGACGACCACGGCAACGCACACGCGACGGACGGACTATGTAATTCCGCCCGCAACGCCATCATCGAAGGCGCGATTCAGGAGGACCAGTTCGCCGCAACAAAAATCGAGATACTCGATGAGTAAGGGGAAACTCTAATCGGCGATTTCGGCAAACCGATGGCACCGATCTTGCCCCATGGGAAACAATCGCCTAGCCTTTTACCCGACCTAAAGATGTTGCGGTACCTTTGTACGGCCCCAAAGAGGAGCGTTGAATAGATGATGAAACAATCGAAATTACAAGTATCGTCCACGCGATTTCAGCTAAAGGCATCATTTGCACTGGCAGGAATCCTGTTCGCGACAGCACAAGTGATCGCCGCCCCGAAAGAAGACCCGGCTGCCGCGGAAGCGGCGTATCTCAAAAACGTCACACAGGTGACCTCCGAGTCGATGGGTATCATCAACGCGGGTGAGGGCTACTTTTCCCCCGACGGCAAGACGATCATTTTCCAGGCAACCCCAAAGGGCAAAGACGAGTACCAAATCTACACAATGACGCTCGGGTCGACCGAACCGAGAATGGTCAGTACCGGCAACGGCGCATGCACCTGCGCGTTTTTTCACCCCAGTGGCAAGAAAATCGTGTTCGCTTCCTCGCACCTGGACCCAAACCTCGGCGATAAAAAACCAAAGGTCCACACCGAAGGATATGAATGGGACTTTAACGAACACATGGATATCTTTGAAGCAAGTCCTGACGGAACGAACCTAAAACGTCTCACCAACGCTCCAGGATACGACGCGGAAGGTTCTTACTCTCCCGACGGAAAGAGTATTGTTTTCACATCCCAGCGAGATAAGGACTTCGAAATCTACGTTATGGACGCCGACGGCAAGAACCCCCGACGCATCACGAACGCCAAAGGGTACGACGGAGGACCGTTCTTTGCTCCCGACGCGAAAACCATCCTTTACCGTGGCGACCGGCGCGCCGATGGCAAAATGAACCT
>JAJDDZ010000070.1 GCA_029260025.1 Phycisphaerae bacterium
CCACAGCGCAACCTCCGTCGCCTTAAAGTATGCCAGCACGACACCACCCTGCGACGACAGACTGAAACTCCCCGCGACCACCCGATTACGCATCATCCAAGAGCCAACCGGCAACGCCACAACTACTGCGAACACCACAGGAGTGAGAAATCGCCGCCACACCGTAGACGCCCCCAGTTCGCCGTCTCGTTCGCCCCTCCACGATCGAATCACGACAAAAACCAATAGCCCAAACGGCAAAAGAATCGCGACCGGACGCATGAGCACAGCTACACCCGCCAGCGCCCCGACCAACACCACCCAACCGATTCGATTCGATCCCAAGTACCGCTGCCAACAAAGCCACATGCACAAGAGCACGGTAAGGAAAATCGTCGTCGCCAACAACCAAAAAGAGTACAGAAGGTGATACGGCTCAAGCACGAACAAAACACTGGCGATCATTGCGCGGGGCTTCGGCAAAAACGTCCCAGCCACCCGAAAAAAAAGCAGAGCGTTGATCAGACTCAGGACCTGATTCAACGCCACCAACCCAACCGCAGATTTGCCAAAGACACCCATGAAGACCGCAAGGATAAGAGGATATCCAGGCGTCCGCCAAGTGTCAGGCGTCAACGGAGCAGACTCACTCAGGCTGAACTCTCCATGATCAACCAGGTTCACTGCAAGCTGGTAATACTCCTTCGAATCCAAAGAGTTGAACGCAAACGAATCAAGCCCTCGCGTCACCCCAACAAAAGCCGCCGTCCCCGCCTGAACACAAAACGCGAACAAGAAAACCGTACAGAACGCCCTCTGTTGAGCGATCCATCCAAGTCGTTCGATCATCGAACGGATAGAGTTCAGAAAACCACGCTCCTCATTCCCGCTTCGGGATTCACAACAAGCAACCCCAAACGAGTCATGACCAAGCCCATGTCCATCCACGCAACCGCACTATGAAGCCTCTACCCTTTTACCGCAAGCGATGAAACGACCAAATAGTCATCCCAGCGAACAACGCAAAAAAATCCAAAGACCCGCATGTGCCCCCCCCAACATCAAGGCCATCAAACCCAAGAGGCGCATCATGGATTGGCAATTCTTCCATGGGCTAGCTAGTCCGAATGTCCCGCCGCAAAAAAACCAAAACACTCGCACCCCAAAGCACCCCAGAAGCCCCCAGCAAAACAACCATGTCTCCAATCGCCCATCCATCCCCACCGAGGATCTGCAAAGGCCGGTAGTATTCCATCAAACTAAGAAATGACAGGCTGGAGAGGTTCTCGTTAAACATCGAAAGCGTTTGTAAGACGAACGAAGCAACAACAACCGCAAACGCCCCCCCAATCGCCCGACTACGACGCTCACAAATCGAAGAAAACGCACGAGCGACCGCCCCAACACACAGATAGACGCAAAGCAGATTCGCAGCCACCCCAACACGCGGAAGAATCTCAACCGGCGCATCACTTTCAGAAAAAAACCCGCCGCACACGTTCCCAATAAGCGCGAATCCCGAAATCACACATCCCCAAACGATCCAAACAACAGTATCGCTCATAAGGACGCTCGAACGCCGAACGGGAAGCGAAAGCAAAACATCCATCGTCCCCTGCTCAGTTTCCGAAACTGGAACACGAGTACAAAACATGATCCCATGCGCCCACGTCAACGCCAGAACCGCAGGATGCACCCAAGGCATCGCCGAAAAAGCTTGAGGCCCCATCTGTGCGCTAACTTCAGTACCCAACAGCGCCGCAACGATGTATTGCACAAACTTCAGATGCTCAATAATCTCCCCCAAACCGTCTTGAAACTGGGGCAGGATAATCGCCAGCAGAATCTGAAACGCAAAAACCCCCGCAGCAAAGCACAGCGTACCTGCCCACGTCTCATAGAATGTCTTGCGAATCAATCCAACGTTCATCGCGCACACCTACCGATAGAATCCATGAAAAACCTCAGTCAGATCAGGCTCCCCGATCGACAAATCTTCGATCCCATCAGACCTCCTGCCCATCCAAGAGATCAACTCCGACATCGTTCCCGACAGCGTCCCCGATAGTTCCTTCTCCGTCCGCCGGTCTATGTCCAGAGGAGGCAAAGGCCCGCTCGCAGCATCCCCGGCATTCCGCCATCGAACCGTAACCCGCCTCGCCGCCCGACCCCGAAGCACATCAATCGATTCCTCAGCCATCAATCGCCCGTCGCGAAGAATCGCAACACGGTCACAAAGTCGCTCGACCTCGCTCAGAGTGTGGCTGGACAAAAAAATCGTATGCCCCGCCCCAGAGAGCTTCCGAATATGTTCATGCAGTTTCTCCTGCATGATAGGATCAAGCGAAGCAGTCGGCTCATCAAGAATCAAAACCTTAGGCTTGTGCGCAAGCGCAAGGATAATCCCAAGCTTCTGTCGCATCCCACGGGACATACTCCGAACCAACACGTCAGCATCAAGTCCGAATTCTTCCGCAAAAAGCAGGCCCGGTGAAACAAGATCAATCCCCCGTACCGATCCAAAAAGATCAAGCGCCCGTCGAGCCGTCATCCAGGGATAGAGTCGAAGATCACCCGGCAAGTACCCAACATCGCGCTTAATCGAGTCGCTCTCAGCCCAGCAGTTTTGCCCAAGCACAGTCGCCTGCCCGCCGCTAGGTTGCAAGAATCCCATCAACACCCGAATCGTCGTAGTCTTCCCCGCACCGTTGGGACCAAGAAACCCATAAACCGACCCCGCCTCAACGCGCAAAGAAACCTCCGAAACGCCAACCCGCGTTCCGTACCGCTTCGTCAATCCTTCAACACAAATCGCGTCCATAACAACCACCGCCAACCCTATCCGCCACAGTCACACGTGTCGATTCGACCCAGGAGTGCCAAACGCCTGCTCTTCACCAGTCCCCTATTTTGTAGGTTTGGCTACCAACCCCACAATCTGTGCAGATTTGCCTCGTAGGTTGGGTCATCGACCCAACATCTCGGCAGCCACCGAAATGCAAGCCCGCTCCCCGTCTTCAGCTTAGACCACCGACCGCCGCACCGATTTCGTTCGCCCAGCTCGTTCCGAACATACAGTCGCACAAGTCGTACGCCGGTTCACTCGGACGATTCATATTGCCAATCGCCCCGGGCACGGCATCCGCAGCGCGATTTACCGTGCCCCACCAGTGTCACACTCGCCTGGCTGTTGAGATAATTACAATGCCGGCGCCGGCATCGTGACGAGGATCCCGCTTCGGGAGCCGCCATACCGATCTCAGAGGAATAACGCAGGAAACTGAGGGATTAACCCGCCCTGGGGCATTTTCTGCTTGTTTCTTGCGGACCGCTTTGATAAAATCTGACCCCAGAGCGTTCGGACATTTCTCCATAACTTTCAAGACGTGTTTGCGCCGTGCTGAACTACGCGTGCCCAATGATTGCACGCGCGGCCCACGGTGCACAGCGGAGGAAAACTCAGATGAATGATTCACGCAAGTCGTATGGTCGCCTCGCTAACGCTGGCGTTCTGTTGGTGGTCTTGACCCTCGGTTCACAGACGACCGTCCTAGCTCAGGTCGCTCCAACCTTCAACAGAAGAGTGACCGGCATCTCGCTCGCCGAGAGTTCTTCCGGAGGATTCGACGTCACAGCTGAGTGGCGAATCGATTTGGCGGGAACCCAAGCGATAGACGTTCAAGTCGGTTCAACCGTCGAGCTAAGAATCGGCGGTACAACCCACTCAACAACAGACGCCGAAGAGTGCCTCATCTGGGATCTCGGCTCTGGAGGAGGGGATTGCTCGATAGATCCAGACGGCACCACTTGCGGATCCGCAACCTTCGGAACCGTGACACCCGTCGTCTTGACCTGCGATTCGGGTGTGTGCAGCTCACCAACAATCACTTCGGTGTTCCCAAGCGTCCCCCTCGTGGTGGAAGACGAGATCATGGTGATTCTTCGGCCCGCCCCCGGCGCAGCCCCGGACGACTTACCCAACGACGATGACGAGGGCATCCTCACCTTCGGCAGTTGGAACCGGCGGCTTGTCTCGCTTGAGGTCACACCGGCCAGTGGCGGCGGCCCAACGCTGTTTGACGTAACCGCTCAGGTCATCATTGAGATCTCCGCAGGCTCGACCGTCCCACTAAAAGTCGGCATCGACACAGAACCCCAGGCAGGCGACCCGTGTTGTACGGAGGCATGCTGTTGTCCATCCTGTTCGACAGAGTGCGGCGGCAGCGGATGCGGCAGCAGCCCCGGCTCATTCTTCGATGTGTTTCTTCACGAAGCTGGCCCAGTAGGACCGCAGGTCGCGGCGGGGGGGGGAATACTTCCGTTTGTTTGCACCGCCGGAACCTGTACAGAGTCCTGTGCGTCCGGTAACACAGGAGCCGGCGCCACGTTTACCGCTACCTGCCAACCGGGCGATTGTGCCTGTCACACAGAGCCCCTCACGTTGACATGGACCGGAGTGACGTTTCAACCCGGCGACGAGATCATGGTAATCCTTCGCCCGGCCCCGGGTGCGCTACCAGAGTTACCAGGTTTCGAGGATGACGACCTCTTGATCGCCACAGCCCCCGGTGACCCGATCCCGGCGGCGTCGACCTGGGGCATGATGGCCTTCGTGCTCGCCATCCTCTCCGGCGCAACGCTAGTGCTCCGATCAAGATCGCGACTTCCAGCGTAAGACCCAAAATCACCAGCCCGGCAGGTCAGCCTGACGCAGTGGCACATGCGGTGGCAACGCCCAATGATCCCCCGGCAGGCTCAAGCAGTCGCACCCTCCCAGAATTATCTTGGAGAAAGGCCCTGGTCTTGCTACACTCAACCGAAGGAAAATCGTTCCACAGGTCGCGGGTTCCCGCGTGACGGGTTCCCTTAATATCATTCTCTAAGGTCTGGGAAAAATGTCGCATCACAAATCAGTTTTGACCATCGCATTCTCCGTCTCGTTGGTCGGTTTACTCGTAGGGAGCGATTCACTCCACGCCCGCCCAAGGGTCATCAAAGTCGACACCGATTCCCCCGAACTAAGACTCCCATCAGGAAAGGCCCTAAACGCTTCAACCGGCCCCAACTGCGAAAGTACAGGTTTCGAGGCTGTCGAAGACGGATGTGGCTGGGAGACCGGTTTCATATGTGGCGGCGGTTTCGTCGGGCTATGCACCAACCCCTATTCAGGCGTCTGCACTGGCGACAACGCGACCGACCAAAACTGCTGCGTCGACAACCCCAATCCTCTGAACGGTTGGTACATGTCCATCGGTGCAACATCCTGCGGCGAGCCCCACATCGACACTATCAATCCAGCGACCGGAACGCAGCACTTGCGATTCCAGCGAGATGAAAACGAGGAAAGCCCCTGGGACTGGTGCATCGGTTGGCACAATGCCGGATGTAAGACAGCGTTTACTCCAACCACAGGTCCAGTTCCGTGTACACGCACGGTTATTGATTTCGATGTGGCCATGGGCGACTCTACTCCCGGATTGAGCTTCGGTTCCAGCACCACATATTTCACGGTCTCAGAAAACGACGTAACAAAAAACGTCATTGGTCCAATAGTCAACTTCGACGAGCAAGCAGTTGTCTTTGTCTACGACAATTCCCTCGCCGGATACCAAGGCGTTGGATTCCTCACAGGCAACGGCAACTATGATCATTTCCAAATCGACATGAACCCGACTCAGAATCAAGTCACCTACACTCTCAAGGACGCCGCAGGAAATGTTACGGGCACGGTCTCCCACGACTTCACCGGACTTCCCCTAACGGTCGAACGAGCCATTTTCCGCAATGACAACGCTGGTTACTTTTGGGATTTCGATAATTACTCCGTCATTCGCAATGAACCTTGCGAACCTCAATGCAATATTGGAGATGGAACGGTACAGGGTCTGTTCGGCGAAGAATGTGACATCAATGATGATAACGCCTGTCCAGGCCGCTGCCGTCCCGCCGGCGACCCCGATGGCCAATGCACATGCATACGCGATTGCGAACTCTGCTCCGATGAAGCTGGCTGCACCGCCGAGCTCGGCATCAACGGCCCCTTCCTAACCCACGGCGGATTCTTCACATACACCCCAGAAGGCTCGTTCACCGGAATCGACACCTGCGGCTCCGACTTCGACACAGCCCTCTTCGTCGGCGACGCCGACTTCTGCAAAACTAACGAATACATCGTCAACGACTCCTGCGACGACCGCGCCCAGGACTGCTCCGACGGCAACCACACACCCGAAACATGCATGCCCTTCGCTTCCTGCTACAACAACCACACCGCCGACGAGTCCTGCCTTTGCATCGAGACCGTCCCCGGCGAAACCATCAGCATCTGGGCAGCCGCCTACCCCGGTCAAACTCCTCCCGCCGGATCAAACCTCATGCTCACCATCACCAACGCATTATCCTGTGGCCTCAATGGCGAGGCCATTCCCAACGGTGCATGTTGCGACGGCGTGAACGGCGTGTGCACAGACAACGCCTTGGCTTCTGAATGTGACGGCCCCTCCGACACATACTCGAACAATAAGCTTTGTTCGATGGTCCAGTGCGCCCGTGATACCGGGAGTTGCTGTGACTCGTCTCCCGGTCTCGGCGGTCAGTGTACCCCCGGCGTCTTCCCGGAAGATTGCACAGGCGAATTCCAGTCGTTCTCCAAGCTTGACGACACCTGTGGTGATGCTTGTGCGGAGATCACCGGGGCATGCTGCGACGGTTTGACCGGAGAATGCTACGAGTCAATTCAG
>JAJDDZ010000008.1 GCA_029260025.1 Phycisphaerae bacterium
GCGATAGAAGCACGTTTACACGATACTTACTTGGCGATTCTTCGCGCTGTTCTGTGGTCGTGCGTGAAGCGTCCTCGACGAGTTCGTCAAGGAAAGTCGCTACCTCTGGTTGCGCAAACACAGCCGTGATTTTTCGCACGAACTGCGTGAGCAATGATCGAGCGGTCTCGACGCGCAGTGTTTCGACGCGCTCGGTCTGCGCGCGCCGTAGGTCGTTGATCTGGTGCATGACATCGCGTAGTTCGGGCTGCATCGCGTCGTGCTGCTTGCGGAAAGAGGCGTCCTGCTCATTATTGACCTTTCCTTCCGATTGCATCTGGTCCCACTCTTCGGGTGGAATCGTTTTCCCTTCGAACAGAGGGAAAATCGCAGCCTGTGCGACCGGCCCGACTTGGACACTCGCCAGCGAGAGTCCGCGCTCGGCGAGATCCTTCTCGAAAGGATCAACAATCGCTTCAATCTTCCGCTGCGTTTCCAATTCGACCGCCGTCCGCCTTACCTGCACATTTTTTGCTCCGAGAGCAGATTCGAGTTGGGTTGAGATGAACGCAACCATTTCGTCAATGCGATATCGAAATTCGTTGGCAGCACCGCGCGGGAGCGTAATTAAGCGTGGTCGATCTGGGTCGGAAAAGTTGTGGACGTAACATCGATCTTGCGCAATGGGGCAGTCCAGGCGGATTTCATCCAGAATGCCGCTGAGGAGAGTCATTCGCCCGGTGCCGGTCAATCCGCGAACGAAAATATTTTGCCCGGGCGCTCGGACGTGGAGCCCGTATCGAAGGGCCTCCATCGCCGTTTCTTGGCCAATGACCGTGTGGAGCGGGTCGATGTCATCTGTGGAGTCGAAAGGGATCGAAGTCGGATCGCAAATACGTCGGAGTGCGTCGCAAGAGAGTGCCGAATGCTCCGAAGCTGGCGCTAGATCTAGTTCCGCTTCGACGTTCGCGTCATTGGACATTCGTATTCTTCCTGTTGGCGAGTGGGGTATTGATTCGGATGGATTGTCCCGCAGACCACCGGTGCGTCAAGCAACCACGCCAACTGCAAGAAACAATTCCCGCTTGGAGCATACTTTCTGACAAGCGAAAAGGTGGCTTGCCAGGACAAAGGAAAAACCCGCCCCGCCGCAATGCGACGAGGCGGGCTTCCAAAATCATTAGACCTTGCGAGACTGCTTATTAAGGAGCCCCGGTCGGCAGGCCGGCGTCGACATTCGTGAAGATCGTATCGACCGTCGTACCTAGGCCCGTAATCGCGCCAAGAGCGACGATGATGATCAGGGCAAGCATGACCGCGTACTCAGTTGCGGTTGGGCCATCCTCGGACTTCAGGAAACTTTTTGCTCGGCTCATGAAATTCTGCATATTGGTATTCTCCCCTGCACGGGTGAACGGTGTCGCGTGACCCACACAGGTCTCGGCTGACTACCGCTTGACAAATCAAATGTACGATTCGTATCCGCGCGATCGCAAGTCGATTAGGGAGATTCAGAGGATTTTCTGTTATCGGGGGGAGTGGAACGAACTGCGATGTTTAGTTTCCGGTCACACGTGCAGCCGGTGAATCGTTTGCGCCGATTTTATCGCCCTCTTTAGAAGCGTCTGCGTCGAAACACAGGTTTGCGATTGTTATGGCGTCTGTTTCGCGCAGTTGGCAACCATACGCTTCGCCGTAATACGTATCTAGTGTTTTGGAGAGATCGGCGAAGTCCTTACGAGACTGAAGATCCGGGCGTTGGCTGCGATACCATGGTACGACTGTATCACAACGAGCACGGACTTCCTTGCGAACGAAGGTAGCCGTGGAATCGAGATAATCGGACGGATTCAATGCTTCGTCCCAATGGTCCGAGATGTAGACCGAGAAAAACCGATCGTTGTCGCGAACGGTATCGTTAATTCGCCACTTCTTCCCGTCTTGAACCAAGAGCGGCGGAAACCGTTTGCCTTTGAGCATCACAGGTTCTGTAAGGTTTTTGAAGAACTTAAAGCCCACATAGTTCACCGCCAAGTCCGCGTTAGAACGTACGCCAGTAGAAGCAAGCCCGAACAATGTCAACTCCGACGTAAGCGGATTCAAGCCTGTCCCAACTCGGATTGCGCTCAGGATAGCCGACTCTTCATTCGCCCCCCATGTCTTCGCGTCTCGATACGCACGAAAATATGAATAACCCAGATGAACGAAGTGCGAGACCTTATCGGATCCGAAGTAGGTTCCGTTCGCCATCAACGTCGAGCACCGCGTTAGTCGAATCAACTTCGTCGGATCGAGAATCAACGCCCAATGGTGATAGATCCATCGCTTGGAACGAAACAGCACAAGCTCGCCAGGATATTTCTCCGTCAACTTACGGGCACTCAATTGCCCCTCCAGTCTTTCGACAAAGAGAATGTCCGGCGGGAATTGCCAGAGGACATGCCAAGCTACCCGATCGCTTTCGCCAAACGGAAACATTAGGTGCTGCCCAAAAATCGGGCTGTTGATTCTCTTGAGCGCCTGGGTCAGCGCGTTTCGAAAATAGCTGGATAGGTACAGATCGAGATCAACAAACTTTTGCCCGGTCGGAACCGTGTACTGGTCTGTTTCATGAGCGCCAACGCGACCCGGCCCGGACGCATGAACGGCGAGCAAGAAAAACAACCCACAGGCAACCCCTCGGGGGTGGGCCTTGAAGAATTGAAACCTATAGCCCATTGAGTTCCAGAACACCTCCTAAGGGCGCTCGAGCCAAGACAACTGGCAAAAAAGACACTACCGGCGGCAAGATTCGAACCTGCGACCCCCTGCTCCACAGGCAGGTGCTCTAACCAACTGAGCTACACCGGCGACGCGAAGAAAGCATACGCGCGACGACGTAATTTGCAACAAATACCTCTCACCCGCCGCTCGGGCGCCTGCTCGGGTTTCCGAGCCCAATCTTGCGGAATCCCGACCCACACACCACGTCCCCGTATCATTTTGAGGACTTCCATCCCGACACTCGAACTGCAATTCGGCGATCCTCTTGAAAAACAGCCGATTTGGCGAAACAATTGCTGAGACAGGCGGGTGCGATCCCCAATTGGAAGCTGAAACTGAAGGAGTTGTGTTCATGACCGAACGACTACCCGACCCAAAGAAGCGATTCTCAGATCGGGTTGCCAATTATGTGCGCTACAGACCAAGCTATCCGAGTGAATTGTTTGACACCCTCCGTGAGGAGTTTGGACTCGCCCCCGGGCAAACTGTAGCGGACATCGGCTCGGGAACAGGTATCTTTAGCGAGCTTCTCCGCGAACAAGGACTAGCGATCATCGCCATTGAACCAAACGACGCAATGCGAGCCTCCACAGAGAAGAATCTTCGCCAGAACCAAAACTTCACCAGCGTCTCAGCCAGCGCAGAAGCGACGACACTGCCCGACTCATCCGTTGACTGGATCTTTGCGGCACAAGCTTTTCATTGGTTCGACGTGGAGCAATGTCGTTCCGAATTCGCACGCATATTGCGAACAGAGGGACACGTCGTGCTCGTCTGGAATAACCGCCGACATGATACTCCCTTCGCCAAAGAATACGAAAAAGTCTTGCAAGAATTGGCGACCGACTATGCAACAGTTCGACACGACGGGGCAGAGGCGGTCGGCAGAATCGACGCCCTATTCGCGCCGCTCGCACCCGAAGTACGAAGGTTCGACAACCAGCAGCGATTCGACCTGACTGGACTAACCGGTCGGACGTTCTCCTCGTCCTACACCCCCCCACCGGGCGATCCCCGCCACGAAGTGTTGGCCGAAGCTCTCGGCACGCTATTCAATTCTCACGAAATCGGCGGCGAAGTCGTTATGCACTACGAAACGCGAACGTATATTGGAAGAATTGCCTAGTCGAGTTGTGGAAGACTCGGGGCGGAAAAAGACCTGCACCACACAAACTAACAAGAGAAATAAGTACGCCCACGGACTAAGTATTCGCAAGGATATTCATAATATCCCCATCCGCAACAACGTACGTTTTGCCTTCCTTGCGAACCTTCCCCGCCGCCTTCGCACCCTTCATATCACCATGAGCAACGAGGTCGTCGTATGCGACAGTCTCCGCCCGTATGAATCCGCGTGACAGATCCGTGTGAATCTTCCCAGCTGCTTCCTGCGCGGTATTTCCCTTGCGAATCGTCCAGGCACGAACTTCGTCAGGACCCATCGTAAGAAATGAAATCAAACCGAGCGCCTCGTAGCAGGTCTGAATGAGACGATCGCTCGCAGGCGACTCAATACCAAGGTCCGCCAGAAACGCCGGGCGATCCGCCGGGTCAAGTTGAGCGATATCCGCTTCGATAGAAGCACTCATAACGACATGCCCCACCGCATGTTCAGCTTTGAGAGGCCCCGCCGTCGTGGCTGCGTCATCGCCAACGTTGCGTACACAAACAACGGGTTTTTCCGTCAGAAATCCGAAACTAGAAAGAGTCGCCCGATCAGCCTCAGTCTGCAAAGCGTCCGCAAGAGGTTTTTCGGATTCCAAAGCTTCTTGGCATCGCTGAAGTAGCGTTATTTCGTTTTTTTCCGCGTCGTGAGTCTTGGACGGTTTCTTAAGCGACTGCTCGAGCTTGCCAATGCGATTGGCGACCGCTTCCAAGTCGGAAAAAACCAACTCCGACCAAACTTCATCGAAATCACACTGAGCGTCAACGCGATTCTTGTGGGCCGGTATAGAAGGATCCTCGAAATCGCGGACCACAACGACCAACAACTCCGCTTGACGAACAGTCGGCAAGAATTTTCGCCAATCAGCTCGCCCCTTCGGGTCAGAAAGGTCGCATCCAGGAATATCCGAGAGTTCAAATGTAGCGAGGATCGTCTTCTTAGGTTTGCAGTGTTCGGTCAGCCAATCGATGCGAGCGTCGGGGACGCGAACCACCGCGGGCTGCACCTCGGCCGGGGCGTACGGGTCAACAGTCTTCCCAGAAGCCGCGGTGAACACCGTCGACTTACCCGATTGTGGTAAACCAATAATGGCGGCTTTCATGCATCCAGGTCCTTGTCGTTAAGAAAAGCGAACGAATTAGGAACGCTGGAGCGTCGCAAGCGTGCCGTCTTCGAGGGCGTTTTGAAGCTTGACAACTTCAAACGTTCCGCTTTGACCGCTGTGGTCAAAGTTGACCGTTTCGCCGACCTTACGTCCCATGATTTCCTGAGCGAGCGGAGCGAGATAATTGAAGAGTCCGTTGTCGATGTCCGCTTCCCACGGACCAATGAAAGTCATCTGATACGTGCCGCCGCTCTCCACGTTTCTGAAGAAAACATGTGTTCCGATCCCAATATGATCGACTGGGATGCTCTCCTGCGTCAGAACTCGCGCCGAGGCTCGCTCCGAGTTCATCTGAGCAAGTCGACCCCGAAGAAGATCACGCTCTTCAAGAGCAAATTTGTATTCTGAGTTTTCACTCAGGTCGCCCTTCTCGGCCGCCTCACCAATCGCCTTGGCGTTTTCCTTTATCTTGACATTGATGTGATGCTCGATTTCCGCATCCTTCTTTCCCAGACCAACCTCGGTCGCGTAGATTACATCTTCCATCGCCCACATCGGTATCGCCGGGCCAGATTCAACCTTGGGAAGAATCGGTTGGAGCTTCCGGAGCATGGCGTCGCGTGCAGCCGGTCCAAGGTTGTCCGCCTGCTGGAGTTGCGTCTTAAGCGCCAGTGCCATCCCGCCATCCAGCGTCGAAACACATTCGATAAAGCGTTCATACTTTCGCGCCGTCAAGACGTTGCGAGCCCGCTGCGCCATTGTCTTAGCTTTCTCTCGACCGATCCGATCGCTAACCCGAGCTTCATTCAAGGCACGCAGCACCCGTGTCATGACGGTCGCAAGCGGGATCCC
>JAJDDZ010000071.1 GCA_029260025.1 Phycisphaerae bacterium
TCGCGCGGCACGCCGTGGCGAAACACGCTGCCCCAGATCTGACCGTCTCGTATCCAGTTACCGATGCGTCCCATCGAAGTATGATCCCTAGTAAAGCTATGATTAAAACGAAAACCGCGAACTAGACCGCCAGGAAACTACCTGGCATATCCCACTGCCCAAGCTCAGCTTGGAACTTCTTACTCTTATCAACAATAACAAGTCCATCCACAACCATCACTCGAAATCGCTCCAGAGGACGCGGCGTCGGCCCTTCAAAGTTCACACCGTCCGGGCGATATCCGCTACCGTGACAAGGGCATTTGAACTTGCGATCATTAGGCAACCAGTTGGGGATACACCCCAGGTGTGTGCAGATGATATTCAATGCCGCGATTCGCTCTTCCTCGCGAATCATCCAAATCCCCTGCGGCTTATAGTCTTCGTTAACTCCGCCCGTTTCCATCTCAAGGTATTTCTGAATCTTCCCAACGCGTACTCGCGGGTCAGGTTCCTCCAAGACATTAGGCATTAAGAATCGAACAAAAGCAGGACCCGCCGAAACCGCCGTCCCAATTCCAAAAGATCCCCACCCAACCGTGAGCGCTAAACCACCAGAAAAACTCCGGCGGGATGAGTCAGCGTCTTTTTTCGCCTTCCGAGCAGCGTCGAACACACGCTCCTGCCGCGCCTCGGGAGCAAGGTTCTTGGTATCCCCTTCCATCGAGGAAAGATCGTCGCCACGTCGTTCAATCCCCGCATTCCCGCCGCGAGTCGTCGCCGCGCGAAGCAGCGCCGAAATCGAAGGGTCAGGAGCGCCAGCCATAGAAGCAGCGGCATGTGCAACAGGCGCAGCCTTCGCAACAGAATCCGGAGACTTAGCAGCCGCAGCGGGTTTGCTCTCATCCTTACCAGCACCCACAGGCGCAGCAGGGACAGCCGCCACCGGTGCAGCTACTTCGTCGGGAACTTCTTCACTAACCGTATCAAATTTAATGACGTCAACCGGGCATTCCTCAGCCGCGTCATGAATCGAATCTGTTCGAGCTTTGGTAAACGCAGAGTTCATCGCGTCCGGACGAATCAGGCAGGAATCTTCGGTCACATCGAAAACGTCAGGCGCAGTCGTCTCGCAAGCATCGCAAACAATGCATCCCTCTTCGATCCAGACTTTTGTTACGACGTCTTTGATAGCCATTTTTTCCGCCTTCGCTTTCAAGAGCGAATCTATCCGCCCTGCGACTCAGCCCAACCAGCGATCGCCTTTTTCGCAGCACCCTCAACCAACGGCGACGCGTCCGATGCTAGCTTCTCAATCATCGCCCGCGTCTCGGGATCAACAGTCTCCATCGCCGCCTCGATCGCCGCCTTCAGGTACTCATCGACCCGCGATCGCGGCATGGGGTACCGATGCACCGTACCACTCTTGTCTGTGACCGAATATCGCTCGCCCGACTCCCAGAACTCTCGGTCCAAGAGGTCAAGAAGCGTCGATTTTCCTTCCGTACTACCCAGTCGCGCCAAAGCAAGGGCTGCCGACCAGGCCACCTCACCCTCATGTGCGATGCAGACCGCAGACAGTGCGTCGATCACCTCACGGTCACCAACCTCAGCCAAAAGCGACACCGCCGTCGCCGCAACCAGCAGCGTCTCAGCACCGGTCGATGCCTTCAACGTAGCCGTCATCGCAGGAACCGCCGCGGCAATTCCCTCGACATCAGGCAGCTCGCCCAGTTGAAGCATAGCAGCAGAGCTAAAAGGCTCTGCCCGTCGCCCAACAATTCCGACAAGCGTGGCAACAGCAGTGGGCAACTCAGTGCGCCCGAGCGCTCGTATCATAAACTCAAGCCGGCTCGACCGAAGCGTACCCTGCTTCGCCTCACCTTCGCCACCAACCTCAGCAAGCGTATCAAGCTCAGAGAGAATCATCGCCGACAGCCGATCCGCCGTCATACGAAGCTCAACCGGCGTCAGCTCTTTATCTTTATTTCGTAACCGTTCGCTTAACTCGACCGCACGCTGCCACAGTTCTTTCTCTCGCGGCAACAGGATCCCGGCGCTCCGCTCGCCGCCGCTCGACTCAAGCGCCTGCAGCAACTGATCGACCGTGAACTTCTCAGGGGCAGCCGGCCCGCCAAAGAGTATGACGACAAGCACTGCCCCGCCGACGATCGTACCGATGATCACCAACGGCAACCCGAAAAACCGACCCAAAAGGGACCAAGTCATCGGCTCAACGTCACCGGTCGAGTCCGGTGAAGAACCATCACGCCCGCCACCGCCAGAATCATCGGGCGAAAGCAAACGAAGGTTACGTAGTTCAAACATCATCCCGAAATTTGGATCCGTTCGTCGTCATCAGCCCTTAGGCACGATGATCGACCTCCCCGACAGGACTCCTAAAGCCCGAATCGTTATCTCACAATAAGCAAATAGCCCTAGACCAGCCATCTGGAGGCGATCAACAGGCGACCTGTGAAAAAAATCACAAATATCGCTCACAAAACGGGCGGCTTATCTACAAGCCACCCCCTAAGTCACATCCGACAAGTCCAGCCTCTTTTTCCCGCCCGAGTATGCGGTACGGTCCACCATCGCATTGTGAGCGCGACCCCGCGATCCGTCAAGGAACAGCGCGACGAAACGAAACCATCTCATTAGAGAGAAACCACGCCGCCGAAGGAAGAACCGAGCAGTCCGCAGGGGCGAATCCCCCAGGCTCACCGTCGATCTGAATCGGAACCGGCACATCACAATCAAACCTCGCAGACCCACATTGCGCGTAAACCACATCAGCGTGATCCAGATGCTTTCCCGCAAAAAGTCGCGCAGAGTGCGCAAGAAGACCAGGCAAGCTACAACATCGATAGATCACAACATCAAGCAATCCATCATCCGAGACCGCCTCCGGCGCAACCCGAAGCCCAAGCGAATAACGGGGGATAATGCTCATCATGATCAATCCGCGATCGGAAAAAATCTCTTGCCCATCCACAACGACCGTCAACTTCGGAAAGTCATAGTCGAGCACGCTTTGCAACACAGGCCAAGCGTAATCCAGATGCGTAATATGTCCACGACGAATCGCGCTCATCCGGTGAATACATAACCCGTCGAACCCGACTCCTGCAACGGCAAGAAACTTCAGACCGTTCATAACCCCCACATCATGAGGCGCAGGCTCGCCGTATAGCAACAGATCAGCCATCCGCTGCGGATCAACGGGCATCCTGAGTTCGCGCGCAAGGAGGTTCTCAGTTCCCGTCCGAAGAATCGCCATCGGCGTCGTCCCCCCCACCAGACCGTTGGCAACCTCGCAAACAGTCCCGTCACCCCCAACCGCCAGAACAGCATCCACCTCACCACCCAAACTCGAGGCGATCTCAGTCGCGTGACCGGCACGATCCGTCACATGAACCACAAACGCCCCGCCGCCCCGTAGAACCGAATCTCCAATCGCGCGAATCTCTGGCGACATATCTCGCCGACCGGAGACGGGATTCACAATAGCAGCAATCGTTCGCGACATGGTGTTCTAAGTGCACCCCACAGGGAGAAACTACGCTTCGCTGTAAACACCCTTACTAGAAACAATCGCACGCCCACCAATTCGCACCGCGTGCGCGCCCGAATCATCCCGTTGCACCAAAGCGTAGATCAACCCCGTTCGACCCCCCGGAATCCCCTGCACACAGGCAAGCCCAGCAGTCCCTTCAGAAACCTCAACGATCCCTTCCTCAACCAGATGAATCGCAAGAGGCCCCGTAACACTACCCGTAACCGGATCCTCATTGACTCCCAACGTCGGTGCAAAAAAACGAGACTGCACAGTTATCGAGGGCGTCAACGTTGAAGTCGTCGCCACAAGAAGCCCCCGAGAATCGGTGTCCGTAAGAAAAACCCCAAGCTCATCGAAATCAGGAGCAATCCCGTTCAGCGTCGCAACATCTCGAACAAAAACTATGACATCCCCGTCGCCAGTTCGCACCGAACGAATCCCACAATCAAACGCCCCGGCGTCGGTTCCAAGCACCCTGGCAAGCGTAGATAAAGCCAGTTCAACAGGCGAGATCACAGAACTCGGAAGCGTCAACCAAATCATAGGCTCATCAATCTCGCCCGGCACCTTTTCAATAAAGCCATCCAGATCCCCGGACCGCGTCTCGATCCGAACATGGATCGACGGGTCATTTCGCCAGCGGTCCAAACGCCCTGAATCATACATCGCCCGAAGCCCAGCCACGCTAGCATGCCCACAAAGATCAACCTCCGACATAGGCGTAAACCACCGGAACCTCACAGAAAGATCCGCCACGCAAACAGGGTCATCTACTTCAGCGTGAAGAATGAACGTCGTCTCACTAAGGTTGAAGTCGGCTGCGATCTGTTGCATCTGGTCGTCGGTCAGCCCTCGCGCATCCAGAAGAACCGCCGCAGGATTACCCATCCCCAACTCGGAAGCAAAGGAATCAATGATGTAATGTTCGTATGCCATAGCTCAATCAGAAATCCAAGTCGTCCAGCCAACTACGATCGTAAGATCCACAAGCCACATTCGCAAATCATCGATCTCGCGGACTGTCGAAGCACATCACGCGCGCAAAAAACCCGCAGGCGAAAGCGCCTGCGGGTTCTGCTCTATTTTGAGCCCAATCACGTCGCCGCGATCGAACCTAATCCTACTGGGAAGGCGGTAGCGGCGTCGGCGTGTTCACGCCACCGCGCTGCGGCACGAGAATCTCCATCGAACCGCCATTGAATCCGCCGTTGGCTCCAGTGAAACTTGAGTCTTCTCGGGCAGTATGACAATCTTGGCAGCTATTGCCACTCGCCAGACCGGAAGCACCGGCGTGTCCCTGGTCAACAGCCGTACCAGTGGCCGGATCGATGTATTCTAGCCCAGCATTGTCACCAAGGAGGAATTCGTAACTTGTGATTCCTGGCAGGAAGAGATCAAGCTCCATGACGGGGAATGCCGCGGTGTCAGAGAAATCTGGCAAAGTCCCGCTGCCGCTACCCGATATTTTCACAGACTGAATGTCCGCATCTCCACCATCGAGCGAAAGCGTATAAGCGAACGATACATAGTGGTCACGAACCGTCACCATGCCAGTATGGACGGCAAAAGCGATGTTGTAGATCTTCCCATCAGCGAGAGCCGTATCGTCGTCGTTGCCAGTATCCATTGCACGCTGAATGTTTGAATTCCACCGACCAAAGAGAGGGTCGCCTGCTGAAGCAGTAAATGTCGTTCCGTCGGCAGCGATATCACCGCGGCTACCTTCGGTCTGACGAAGTCGACGACGTGGAACCGTATCACCTTCGCCAGGAACATAACCCATAGCGATGGCGTCCGCGTAGTCGATTCCGACCACGTTCGGCGAATCAATTCCAAGGTTCTCTGCAGTTCCATCAGTGAAGAAACGCATCGGGCTAGTGAACAGATCTTCAAATGAGAATGCGAAAGAACCGTTGGCCGTCGCGGGATCGAACACCCATTGTGGGTTTCCGTCGTCATCGG
>JAJDDZ010000072.1 GCA_029260025.1 Phycisphaerae bacterium
CCCCGAAGCAACATGTTCACGATATTCGCATGAACCATCACCCCAGGCATCGCGGAATGCACCGGCGTCGCAACAAGATCCCCTTGCGCAGAAGCGGTATACCCCACGAGGCAAATCTTCCCATCGATCCGACGCCCAAGCTCGTTCACAAGCTCTTGGATCCGAACTTCCAGACGCCCGTTCTTCTCACCAAAATCAGTCGCAAGCCCGTCATGACCAAAGTCCCCGTAAAGCTTCGCGAGCGCCTCCTTCTCCGATCTCTCATCATCATCAGCAGGCTCAACGCTCTCCCACAGACCCCAACGGTGCTTCAACCAAAGCGCCGCGTCTCTTTCAATCGCGTCAAGCGCTTTTCGTTGAAAAGAAACACTCGAAGCGATTTCCTCACGATCATCCTCCGCGCCAGCATTCAGAAGCTGCTTAGCACCAAGCCAAGAATTGACCCTCTCAACATACTTCGCGTACTCACCAGGTGTATCAGCGAACCGCACCTCAACCAGCTTCGCAACCTGGATCCCTAGGCGAGTCTCATTCTCAGAGATCGCCCGACGCGCGTCTTCTATCTCCAGAATTCGCGCCGCAGGAATATGCACGAAACTATCACGCCAATCCCGAGAACCACGAGCAGCGTGCCAGTTAATCAGAGTCAACCCATCCCCATCGACAGGAAACTCGAGACCACCGACCTGCATCGTCATTCCGAAATCCCTGCGCGCTGTCGGAACGCCCCCAGCCGCCGACGCAATAGCAAACGCAAATTGAGTATATCGAGAATCGAGCGACCCAACCTCACTCGGAACCTTCCGAACCACCCCGTCCGACGCATCCCGCAAGTAAGCAACAAATCCAACCGATCGCGCCGCCCGCACGAATCGCGCAAGCGGAAAAACAGGATCAACAACATCGTATCGCGGACGACCACCGCTTCCCCGCCCCGATCCCACCTTCGATAAAGTCGCAAGTCGCCCCGCCGCCCACTCGTGCGCGCGACGCAAGACCAACTGATCGGGCGAAACATGCTCCAACGAAGCCAAACCCTCGACATCCGCCGCAAAATCAGACCAAAGACCCTCCGGGTTCACCTCAAAAAACTCAACGGCGAGCTTTCGAGCTAGATCCCGACTCACCCCAACACCTTGAACCGCCTCATCAATCGCATTCACGACGCCACCCGGATCTACAAACCGACCATACATCGCAAGCTGAACATTCCCAGCGGCCTCAATCGCATCCGCCAACTCCTGATCGTCATCAATAAACGAATCGCGCATCAAGACGCCATCAACAGGAACGACCCCCATCCGCACCGGCGACGAATCCGAAAAAACAAGATCCAACCCAATCTGGTCAGCCCCAAGCTCATCTAAACTGCGCACAAGCTCTGCATGTCGCCGACGAGGCCAAGGCCAATCACCAACAGACTCAAGCGAACCATCGTCTATATCAATTAACACGATCCGATCGTCCGCATCGATCGAAGAGAAAAACCGAAAATGAAGATCAAGTCCGAACTTATCAAGCCCCCCAAACCCGCCGGCCACGAACAGCCCACTACAAGCAAGGACAGAGACCACTCCGAAACCCAAGAGCTTGGACGATTCGACGTTTCGACGTCTTGACGAATTACGCATACCCAATCATCACTGCCACAACAAGAAACGCCGCAGCAAGCCCAAAAAGCTGCAAAAATAGAGGCAAGAAAAACCGAACCCAAGTCCCATACGGTATCTTCGCCAAACTAAGCATCGCCATCAATATCCCAGACGTCGGGATAATCGTATTCGACAACCCGTCACCAAACTGAAACGCAAGAACCGCAGTCTGTCGCGTAATACCAAGAACATCAGCAAGCGGCGCCATGACAGGCATCGTAACAACCGCCTGCCCAGAACCCGAAGGAATAAAAAAGTTCAACGTCGACTGAAAAACCAGCATCCCAACCGCCGAAACCACCGTCGGAACATGTTCAAGCAAAGATGCAGCCGCAAAAATCACCGAGTCAAGAATCTCAGCGTCATCAGCAACAACCTCGATCCCCCGAGCAAAACCAACCACCATCGCCGCGACAACCATCTCTTCCATACCCCGAACGAAAGACTTCGTCGCATCCCCAACCCGCATCCGGCAAAAGATCACCGCAGCAAACGCCATCAACAAAAACCCCCCCGCCATTTCCGGCAAAAACCAACCCAGCTTCTGCGAACCAACCAAAATCCCAGCAAAAATCACCAGACAACTAACAAGTGTCAGCACATGCCCGCCAGTAAGATCATGCTCGTCAAGGTCAGCAACTTCCACTTCCGCAGTATCGCCATAAAGTAGAGATGCAGTAGGGTCGCGCTTGATCCTGGCACCATACCGAAGCACATGAACCAGCGTGAACGCCATCGCGCAAACAAAGAAAACAATCCGCAACCCCATCCCGCTGCCAAGAGGCACCCCAGAAATGTTCTGCGCAATCTGAACAGTAAACGGATTCGTAGTCGCAGCCGCAAACCCCATTTCCGCAGCAAGCAGCACAAGAGCAAGACCGTAAATGCGATCATACCCAAGTCGCTGCGATATAATCAAAAAAACTGGAACAAGCGGAATAAATTCCTCACCCATCCCAAGCGTAGAACCACCAACAGCAAGCGTAAGCATTATGATAATGGTCAGGAGCGGGGCAGAATGGCCAAATTGCTCAAGCAACCTCCGCACAATCGCCGGGATCATCCCACTAGACTGCAAAATCCCAAACACGCCCCCAAGAACAAAAATGAAAAAAACAATGTCAGACGACTTCTCAAGTCCCCGAGGAATCGCAGTCAAGAACCCAAGCACGCTAATCGGCGACGCAGCTCCCGCCTGCGATTCTTCGTCACCAATCAACACCCCCCGCACCGAGTAGTGTTTTTCCACCCCAGCATAAGTCCCCGGAACAACAACCGTCTTAGTCCCAGCCTTAAACGTCTGCTCCTTGCGCTCATAACTCCCCGAAGGAATCAAGTACGTCGCAACTGATGTCAGAAAAATGATAAACGTCAGCAGCGTAAACACATGCGGAACACGAAAATTCTTCAGAAAACCGCCGCTCATTTAATAAACGCCTCAAGCTAACAGTTCATCCATCCAAACCCACAAGCAACCAGAAACTCTAACCAAACTACATCGCTAGACCCAGTCGAATAGAGACCATAAACGCCATCCTCAACACATTCAACACCCCAAGTTGACCCGACACTAGACTACAAATACCATCGAACCATCAAAGCGTCGGGAACTGCACGACTATTCACAGCCTGACCCACATTGGAAAACGAGCGAATGATACAAGGTGAATCCACAGAAGTCCTTGGTCGCCAAACAGCAAGGGCTATCCGGTGTGCAACACTCTTAGTAACCGCGCTTCTCGCCATCCTCATCGCCGGATGCCCAGCCACCACAGGCTCCCCCTGCACAACCGACGCCGACTGCGACGACCGCGACCCATGCACCACAACCCATTGCAACGAAACCGGAATCTGCACCTCGCAGCAAGTCGATAGCGATACCTGCGCCGACCGCGACCCAATCGAATGTCGCACAGACGACGAATGCGCCCGAGGCGACCCTTGCACAACCTACACATGCATCCCAGGCGGAACCTGCTCAAACGCCCCCCTCTGCATAGACGAAATCTGCACAGAAGGTCAATGCGTAGACTGCCTCACCGATACAGACTGCGACGACAACCTCTTCTGTACAACCGACTCCTGCACCGAAAACCAATGCACCAACACCCAAATCGAATGCGACGACGGCCTATTCTGCAACGGCGTCGAAGCCTGCGACGAGTCTTCCGAAGGTACTTGCATTTCCTCCGGCGACCCCTGCGTCCCCGCCTGTGGAGAATCCGCGCAGTGCAACGAAATCACCGATTCATGCTGCATTGACTTTGAATGTGCCGTAGACGCCGAATGCGACGACGGATTCTTCTGCACAGGCATTGAAACCTGCGAAGATGGCTTGTGCCGTTCCACTGGCAACCCATGCTTCACGCCTACATCCTGCGACGAACCGGATGCGGAGGTGTGCGACGAAGAGTTGAACGCGTGCCGCACGATTAGAAATGACTCGTTGGATAACTCCGCATCTGATTTCATTTCTTTTACGCTCGCGACCGATACGATAACGGGCACAGCGGGGCGCGATCCTGCCTCAGCCCCACTCCTTTTCAATCCACCGACGGCCACTGCACTGCCCTCATTCCAAGACGGCGACTCATTCGACGGAGGCGAAGGCTGCGACACCGTCAACATCCAATTCAACTTTCATGAAGAAACGACAGTCCAGGCAACCCTATCGAGCGTCGAAACCATCAACATTACAGACTTCGGAACCGCACCAACAACAATCGACGCAACAAACTTCTCCGGCGTCGAAATCCTAAATGCAATGAACAACACAAACCCGAACCCCCTCTTCGTAGGCCCGCTTTCAAGCATCGTATCCCTCTCACTAACAAACACACTCGGGAGCCTGGTCGTTGAATTTGACGAAGAAGCATCAACAAACGCCGGCAGCGACATAGATTTGCAATTGTCCGAAGCAGACAGTTCGCTAACCATCAGAACCCTCGCCGCAAATAACATCGGATACCTCAACATCGAATCCACCCCACCAAACAACAGACTAACCCGATTCGTACAATCCGGGAGCACCGAACTGAACACAATCAGAATCACAGGCGACGCAGACCTTCGATTCATAGAACCCCTCGAAGACAGCCTCACAACAATCCTCGCAGAAAACCTAAACGGCGACCTGACCGTCACCATGGGCGCAGGCCCAGCCATCATCAACGGCGGAAAAGGAGACGACACACTAACGGCCTCACCAAAAGCAGACACCATCAACGCCGGATCAGGCAACGACCGAATCACACCCGGAAAAGGCATAGACACAGTTTCACTCGGTGCAAGAAGCGACATCCTCGACCTCTCTGACCTAACCGCCGCCGACCTCATCCCAGAAAACCGCACCCACATAACAGACGCAACCTTCGACAGATCGCCTTACACCGGCAACGACGAAACTGACGCGTTCGCATTCGCCGACGTGACAACAACAGGCGACCTATCAAACGGCCTAGACCCCTCCCAGTTCCAATCCGTCACATCACAAGGCGATCTAATCATAGACCCCACCACCGCCGTCGTTGAACTAGCATGGGAATTCTCCCAAACAGTAGATCTTGCAATCGCAACAGACGGCGTCCCCCTACTGGCAGCCCTCGGCGGAACGATCCAAACACCAGCAATCGGCCACCGTCAACTCATAGCCGCCTACCAGACCGAAACCGTATACCTTTACTACACTGACTCCGGCGATGACACAGCCCTAACCGCCAACGAAATCCACCTGATAGCTTCCGCCCGAGGCACAATCGCAGTAGGCGGCCTAGACGCCTCAAATTTCCAACCCTAAACCCACGGCCCTAATCGAAGCACCCATCGCCCTATGCAACCAGACCCTGAGCAAACAAAACGTCCAACAAACAAGCAGTTACGAGCGGCGAAGACCTCAGGCGCCCCAATCTCAAAAACTTGTCCAAATACCAATCCTCAACTATAAAATACGCCCCTCGCACGCACGCGAGATTCGTTAAAAGGCGACCACAACTCGCCGTAGTTCCACAAGATTAAGACAGCAAAGGACCCAGATGACAATCGCAAGAAAAATGGCCAAGTGGGCCAAGCAGCTTCGATACGAAGACCTCCCACAAAAAACAGTCAACGAAGTTAAACGCCGAGTCATCGACTCGATCACAACAACCCTGGGCGCATACAACTCCAAACCAGCAAAAATCGTCCGCGCCAAGGCAATGGCCGTCAACGATCCAAAACCCGCAGCCACAGTCTGGGGCACAAC